>NZ_LT984804.1:600000-821200 GCF_900250115.1 Cupriavidus taiwanensis
GCAGCTGGAGCGCGATTTTGCCGGTTACCGCGCGCGGTATCTTCAATGAGCTGTGGCCTCCCAACTCCCGCTTGCGTACTCCCTCTCCCGCTTGCGGGAGAGGGTTGGGGAGAGGGCGGGAGTATCCACGAAGTAAAGGCTGTCGCTATTTCACACGCCTGCCCTCTCCCCCGGCCCCTCTCCCGCAAGCGGGAGAGGGGAGCACACAATTGGCCTTTCTGACAGGCTCTCAAGAAATCGAAACAGGAGACAACCCATGCTGCTGAAAGACAAGATCGTCATCGTATCCGGCATCGGCCCCGGACTGGGCATCAAGCTCGCTGTAGAAGCGGCGCGCGAGGGCGCCCGCGCCGTGGCGATCGCCGCGCGCACCGCCGCGAAGCTGGACGAGGCGCAGGCCCGCATCGACGAACTGGGCGCGGACTGCGAAGTCCTCAAGGTGGTGACCGACATCACCGACCGCGCCCAGTCGCGCCACCTTGCCCACGAGACCCTGCGCCGCTTTGGCCGCATCGACGCGCTGGTCAACAGCGCCTTCCAGCACGGCAATTTCCCGGAGCCGGTGGAAGCCGCCGACCTGGACGTGTGGCGCCAGGTGTTCGACACCAATGTCTTCGGCACCATGACGCTGACGCAGGAGGTGGCGGCGCTGATGAAGCCCCAAGGCGGCGGCGCCATCGTGATGATCAACACCCAGGCCACGCGCAAGCCGATGCCGGGGGAATCCGGCTACGCGGCGTCCAAGGGCGCGCTGGCGGTGGCGGTCAAGTACCTGGCACGCGAGCTGGGGCCGCATGGCATCCGCGCCAACAGCATCTTCATGGGCTGGATGTGGGGCGCGCCGGTGCAGGGCTATGTGCGCCACGCCGCCGCCGAGCAGGGCGTGAGCGAAGACGCGGTGATGGCGCCGGTGACCGCCCAGATCGCGCTGGGCCGCATGCCGAGCGACGACGACTGCGCGCGCGCTGCGCTGTTTCTCGTGTCAGACTACGCCAGGGCCATCACCGGCGCCTCGCTCGACGCCAATGGCGGCGATTTCATGCCCTGAGCCGCCCGACCATCACAAGCCTGCCATGACACGCTACTTTGCCTTCAACGGCGACGCCGACGGCCTGTGCGCGCTGCAGCAGCTGCGCCTGGTGCAGCCGGGCGAGGCCGCGCTGGTTACCGGCGTCAAGCGCGATATCCGCTTGCTCGAGCGCATCGACGCGCGCGCCGGCGATACCGTGACGGCGCTCGACATCTCGCTCGAACAGAACCGCGACGGGCTGCTGCGGCTGCTTGGCGCCGGCGTCCGGGTGGACTACTTCGACCACCACCACGCCGGCGCGCTGCCCTCGCATGCCGGGCTGCGCGCGCATATCGACGAGGGCGCGCAGGTCTGCACCAGCATCCTGGTCGACCGCCACCTGGGCGGGCGCCACCGGCGCTGGGCGGTCACCGCCGCCTTCGGCGACAACCTCGGCGAGGTCGCGCGCGGCATGGCGGCGCAGCTGGGGCTGGACGCGCGCCAGACGGCGGTGCTGGAACGGCTGGGCACCTGCCTGAACTACAACGCGTACGGCGAGTGCGTGGCCGACCTGCATTGCGATCCCGGCGAACTGGCGCAGCACATGCTGCCCTTCGCCGACCCGCTCGACTTCGCCGCGCAGTGCGCCACCTACACGCTGCTGTGCCAGGGCTACGAGGACGACATGGCGCGGGCGCGCCGGCTGTCGCCCGTGCACGAGGTGCCCGGCGCCGCGCTTTTGGTGCTGCCCGACGCGCCGTGGGCGCGGCGCGCGGTCGGCGTGCTGGCCAACGAGCTGGTGCGCGGGCGGCCCGGCGATGCCATCGGCCTGCTGTCGCCCAGGTCCGGCGGCGGCTTCGTGGTCAGCGTGCGGGTGCCGGCGCACAGCGTGACCGGCGCCGCCGACTTCTGCCGCGCCTTCGACACCGGCGGCGGCCGGCGCCTGGCCGGCGGCATCAACCACCTGCCCGACGCCGACGTCGAGCGCTTCACGCGCAGCTTTGCCGACTGCTTCGGCGCGCCACTCAGCGCGGCGGGACAAACTCCGTCACCTCCAGCTCGAAGCCGGTAACGGCGCGATACGGCACAGGATGGCTCAGCAGGCGTAGCTTGTGCGCGCCTACGTCGCGCAGGATCTGCGCGCCGACGCCGAGCGCGCGCTGCGCGAAGGCGGGCGCGGGCGCCGCGGCGGCGGGCGCGGCCAGCCGCTCCAGCCGCTGCTGCGGCGATTCGCGCTCGTCCAGCAGCACCAGCACGCCACAACCCTCGGCGCCGATCCGTTCCAGCGAGCGCTCCAGGTTCCACGCCGGCTGCGCGGGCGTGCCGAAGGCCAGCACGTCGCGCTGCATCTCCACTGCCTGCACGCGCGTCAGCACGGGGGTGTGCGGGTCGGGCTGGCCCAGCACCAGCGCCAGGTGCAGCGCGTCCACCGGCGCGTCATGGTAGGCGTGCACGGTGAAGCGCCCGAACGGCGTGGCCAGTTCGGTCGAGCAGGACCGGCGCAGCGTGCCCTCGGTCAGCAGCCGGTGGTGGATCAGGCCGCTGACGGAAACCCCCGGCAGGCCGTGGCGCTGGGCGAAGGCCAGCAGGGCGGATCCGCGCAGCAGTTCGCCGTCGTCGTCTAGCACCAGCGCATAGGCCCCGGCGGCGACGCGTCCGGCCAGCCGGGGCAGGTCGGAGCACGCTTCGGCAAAACCCGCGCGGCGCAGCACGCCGTCCGGCTGCGCCACCACCGGGAAGATATGGCCGGGCTGGACCAGGTCGGGCGGGCGGGCGCGCGGCGCGGCCGCCACGCGCAGCGTCAGCGCGCGGTCGGCGGCCGAGATGCCGGTGCTGACGCCGCTGGCCGCCTCGATTGACACGGTGTAGCGCTCGCGCTGGCGCTGGCCGGCGGCCATCGGCGGCAGCTGCAGCAGCGCGCGGCGGGCCTCGGTGATGGCCATGCAGACCAGCCCGCGCGCCTCGGCCGCCATGAAGTTGACATCGGCCTCGGTGGCGCGCTCGGCGGCCACCAGCACGCAGCCGGTGGCTTCGGCGGTCTCGTCCTCCAGCACCACCACGCGCTGGCCGGCGGCGAGCGCTGCCAGCACCTCGGCCATCGGCGCCAGGACGGTAGCGGGGCTCATGCCGCCTCCTGGCTGCGGTCGTTGCCGAAGGCCTGGCGCAGCGCCGCGGCGGCGGCATCTAGCACGTGGCTGGCGGCCTCCATCACCCCTTGCATGCTGGCGAAGCCATGGATCTGGCCGGGCCAGCGGCGCACGGTGGCGCTGCCACCGGCGCGTTGCAACGCCGCGCCGTAGGCCTCGCCCTGGTCGCGCAGCGGATCGAATTCGGCGGTGATGATGGTGGCCGGCGGCAGGCCGTGCAGGTCGCGCTGGCGCAGCGGGCTGGCGCGGACATCATCGGCGTCGGCGGGCGTGGCCAGGTACTGGGCGCGATACCAGTCCAGCTCCGCGGCGCCGAGGAAGTAGCCCTGCGCGCAGTCGCGATAGCTGGCGCTGGCCGCGGCGCCATCGCTGCAGTCCAGCCAGGGATAGAGCAGCAGCTGGTGCCGCAGCGCGATGCCGCTGCCGCGCAGCTGCTGGCACGCCACCGCGGCCAGGTTGCCGCCGGCGCTGTCGCCGGCGACGGCCAGCCGGGTCGGGTCGGCCCCGAGTTGCGCCGCATGGGCGGCGGCCCAGCGCACCGCGGCGACGGCATCGTCGGCCGCGGCGGGGAAGCGGGCCTCGGGCGCGAGCCGGTAGTCGACCGACAGCACCAGCGCGCCGCTGCGCCGGGCCAGGCCGCGGCAGATGTTGTCGTGCGAATCGAGCCCGCACAGCACGAAGCCGCCGCCGTGGAAATAGATCACGAGCGGCAGCGCCGCGTTGCCATCGGCCTGGTTGGGCTCATCGGGCCGGTACAGGCGCGCCTGCAGCGGACCGGCCGGGCCGTCGAGGCTGAGGTCTTGCTGCGCGGCGACGGCGTCGCCGGGCGCGAAGCCGGGCATGGCTGCCAGCGCGGTGCGGTAGTCGGCGGCCCGCAGCGTGGCGAAATCGGGGCTGGGCATGGCGGCCATGGCGTCAAGCATGGCGCGGGCCTGGGGATCGAGCGGCATGGTGGCTCCTGAAGGGCGAGGAATCGGGTGTGGAGGCCGACGGCAAATCAGGCCTGCAACGCGAACGACGGCGCGCTGCCGGCGGCAATGCCCTGCGCGCGCGCCAGCGCCGCGTGCGCGGCCTGCGCGTGCGGCAGGATCCAGAACTGGCCGGCCGAGACGCCATCCAGGATCACGCGCGCGGCCTGGTCTGCGGTCAGGCCTGCGGCGATGCCCGTGCGCAGCGCGCCGTTCATCTGGTGCACCTCTTGCGGCGCGGCGCCGTCCAGGTCCGCCGCGATGCGGGTGGCAACCGGGCCGGGGCAGACCACCGACACCTTGATCGGCAGGCCCGCCGCCTGCAGCTCCAGCGCCAGCCCTTCGCTCAGCGCCACCACGCCCTGCTTGGACAGGGTGTAGGGCGCCAGCCAGGGCCCCACCGCGAGGCCCGCCATCGACGCTACGTTGACGATATGCCCCGAGCCCTGCGCCGCCATACGCGGCACGAAACAGCGCAGCGCATGCAGCACGCTCCACAGGTTGACGCGCATGACCTTGTCGAACACTTCGGGCGGCAGTTCCCAGCAGCGTCCGGTGGCGAGCACGCCGGCGTTGTTGAACAGCAGGTCGACGCGGCCCAGCTGCCGGAAGCTTTCGTCGCACAGGTGCGCGATCTGCCGCGCGTCGGCGACGTCGGTGGGCACGGCGACGACGCTCGCGCCGTCGCGTGCCAGCGCCGCGCGTGCGGCTTCGAGCGCTTCGGCGTCGATATCGGCCAGCGCCAGCGCATAGCCTTGCGCGGCCAGCGCGTGCGCCAGCGCCAGCCCGATGCCGCCGGCTGCGCCGGTGATCACTGCGGCCTGCTGCCGCGGGTTTGCCGCCATGGTGAAGATCTCCTGAAAACGGCGGCGTCCATCGCCGCGCATGGCTCCTTGTAGCGGCGGCGCGGCGCGCGGGCATCGTCTGTTTGGGTAAGGAGGCCCCTGCGCCACGATTGCATAGGGGTTTGCCCTTGGCGGGCGGGCATGGGTCTGTCCTTAGTCTGTTTGGGGTATGTGTTTGCGCCGCCGCCGCGTGACGATGGGCCTGTCCCGCGGGACTAGTCCGGCCGGCGTGCGTGGCCGGGCTGCCTAGGGCAAACCATGAAGGCGGGGGCCCAGCCGCGACCCCTTTGCCGTCCCTATAATCGGGGCACAAAAAAGAGGGCCACAGAGCCCGCACAAGCCAGCGGCCCGGCTCGTCCGGAGCGCTGAGCACGCCACAATGGAGACAGAGGAAATGCTGATGGAGGTTAGCCAGAGCCAGGCGGCCGCACACCTGTTCGCGCAGGCGACGGTGTCGCTGTCGGAATTCAGCGCATTGCTGGGCAATATCTACCAGGGCCCGATGGAGCAGGTGCCATGGGGCAAGGCGCTGGAGCAGATCCGGCGCCAGCTCAATGCCAATTACGCCACGCTGATCCTGCGCTCGCCGGCCACCGATCGTCCCGGGCTGATGATCAACGCGTCCGAGCATGGCTCGACCCTGCCGGGCGAGACCTCCTACAACAACTACTACTACGCGCTGGACCCGTTTATCGGGCTGCCGTCGGACCGGGTGGTGACCATCGACGAGCACGTCGGGCCCGGCATGTGGTGCAAGAGCGAGCTGTACCTGCAGTTCCTCAAGGATGTCGGCATCCGCTACATCCTGGGTGCCGACCTGCGCACCGACGACGGCGTGGAATGCCGCTTCCGCGTCTGCCGCGACCATGACGGCCCCGACTTCTCCGCCGCGGACAAGGCGCTGTGCACCTCGCTGCTGCCGCACCTGAAGCGCGCGGTGGACCTGCACTCGCGTCTCGACGTGGTCGAGTCGGAACGTACCGTCTATGCCAGCGCCATCGACCGCATGCTGGTCGGCATGGTGATCCTGGACGAGTCGGGCGCCATCATCAAGACCAATGCCGCCGCCGATGAAATCCTCGGCGCCAAGGATGGCATTCGTGTCGCCAAGGGCGGGCTTGACGTCGAGTACGGCCAGGAGAACCGCAAGTTCCAGCGTTTGCTGCGCCAGGCCATGATGGGCCACCTCGGCACAGCGCCGGCGCTGATGGAGGCGATGTCGATCACGCGCCCGTCGGGCAGCGCCAGGCTGGGCGTGCTGATCCGCACTATCCCGCTGAGCGAGTGGTCCGAGGACAACCGCAAGCGCCCCGCCTGCGTGGTGTTTATCCGCGACCCCGAACGCCGTTCGCAGGCCTCGCACGAGGTGGTGCGCCAGCTGTTCGACTTCACCCCGGCCGAGACGCAGCTGGCGCTGCAGCTGGCCAACGGGCTCACGCTCGATGAAGCCGCGGACGAACTCGGCATCAGCAAGAACACCGCGCGCGCGCACCTGCGCGCGATCTTCTCCAAGACCGGCGTGACCCGCCAGGCCACGCTGGTGCGCATGCTGCTGAGCAGCGTGATCTCGCTCGGCTAGGGCAAGGCGTCAGGGCTTTGCGCTGAGCACCAGCGCAAAGCCCTCCGGCGTGCGCAATACCGCGCGCGTCTCGTGCGGACCCTGCGCCGCGGGCTGCGCCACCGTGGCGCCGGCATCCACCAGCCGCGCCATCGCCGCGGCAAGATCGACTCCCTCGTCCACCTTGAAGGCCAGCGCCGGCTGGTCCACCAGCCGTTCCTCGCCGGCCACCAGCGCCAGCGTCAGCGCCCCCGCGTCGAGCGCGCAATAGCGGCCGCCGTCGCGGAACTTGAGCGGCAGTCCCAGGGCTTCGGTGAAAAACGGCAGCGCGGCGTCGAGGTCCGCAACGGGGTAAAGCAGCAGCCTGGCTTGCATGGTGTCTGTTCCTTTCGATAGGCGCGGGCGGATTGCCCGGTGCCCATGATAGGGACGCGCCCGGCGCGGCTCATAATCCAATCAGACGATGTTGCGACGTCTCGCGCCGACCACACTGCGATCACACAGGCCGCTTCCGGCCCAAGGCGCAGCGCCTCGCAGTGCCCCGGATGCGGTCCTGTACCGCCAAACCAAGAGGGGACTGCAATGCGTTTTTCGTTGATCTATGAAGCCCAGACCGTCGATGCCTCGCGCGCCGGCGACCACAAGGTGTTCGATGAAATCATGGAACAGGTGGTGCTGGCCGAGGACATGGGCTTCGACGTGGTCTGGGCGGTGGAGCACACCGCGCTGACCAACTACGCGCACATGAGCGCGCCGGAAACCTTCCTGGCCTTCGTCGCCGGGCGCACCCGGCGCATCGGCATCGGCCACGGCGTGGTGTGCCTGCCGCCGGCAATGAATCATCCGGTGAAGGTGGCCGAGCGCATCGCCACGCTCGACATCCTGTCCGGCGGCCGCGTGCATTTCGGCGTGGGCAAGGGCGGCACGCAGCAGGAGGCCGGCACCTTCGGCTATGACCTGAACAGCCTGCACCCGATGATCGACGAATCGATGTACCTGATCCCGAAGATCATGACGCAGGAAGAGATCGAGCACGACGGCGAGTTCATCAAGATCCCGCGCCGCCCGATCCATCCCAAGCCGCGCCAGGACCCGCACCCGCTGATGTACCTGGCCTGCACCAATGCCGACACGCTGCAGCGCGCCGGCGCGCGCGGCATGGGCGCGCTGGTGCTCGGCTTCGGCGGACCGGAGGATGTGGCGAAGAAGAACGAAATCTACCGCGCCGCGTGGGAGAGCCGCAAGGCCGAGGACCAGGTGGGCTTCCGCCCGCACCAGCACCTGGCGGCGCTGTGCCCGACCATCGTGCTCGAAGACGGCCTGGCCGCGCGCAAGATCGGCATCAAGGGGCAGCGCTATTTCATGGAGTCGCTGTCGTACTGGTATGCCGGCGGCGAGCGTCCCGATCCGTCGGCGTGGGACGACGAGCATGTCACGGCAACCGATGCGCAGGGCAAGGCGGTGATCAACACGAAGTTTGCGTCGGAGAAGGTGTCAGTGGACTTCAGCGATCCGTCGATGATGATGCTGAACCCGAACCATGCCTATGGCACGGTGGACGACTGCATCGGCTACGTGCAGCGGCTGATTGATGCCGGGGCCGATGAAATCCTGTTCATCTGCCAGATGGGGACGGTGCCGCAGTGGGCGCAGCTTGAGACCATCCGCAATATCGGCGAGTACGTGATACCGCATTTCCGCAAGCAGGGGAGGAAGCTGCGGGCGCTGGCGTGAGTTGCGCAGGCTCTGGCTCCCCTGCGGTTTGCTCCCCTCTCCCGCAAGCGGAACAGAAGCACGCAAGCGGGAGTTTGAAGACCCGAGGCAAATGCTTCCGCCGCGGGTTTGCTCCCCTCTCCCGCTTGCGGGAGAGGGGCGGGGGAGAGGGCGGGCGCGTGCCATAGCGACGGCCTTCACTTCGTTGATGCACCGGCCCTCACCCCAACCCTCTCCCGCAAGCGGGAGAGGGAGCACGCAAGCGGGAGTTTGAAGACCTCAGGCAAATGCTTCCGCCGCGGGTTTGCTCCCTCTCCCGCAAGCGGGACAAGGAGCACGCAAGCAGGAGTTTGAAGACCCGAGGCAAATGCTTCCGCCGCGGGTTTGCGCCTCTCTCCCGCTTGCGGGACAGGGGCGGGGGTGAGGGCCGGCGCATCCACGAAGTCCCCTCGGCACAGCGCGACATAGCTAGTCCCAACAGACGATGGCACGCCGCCGCGCCGGTGCAAACATCGGTGCCAGCCACAAAACCAGGCAAACAAGGAGACCGCGGTGCATCACGACGACAACCCCAAGGAACTGGCCGCACGCCTGATTGCGCGTGCCGAGCAGATGATCCCGGCGCTGGCCGAACGCGCGGCTCGGGCCGAGGCCGACGGCCGCATTCCCGCCGAAACCATTGCCGAGATGCAGGCCGCGGGCTTGTTCAAGGTGCTGCAGCCGCGCCGCCACGGCGGCTACGAGCTGGAGCCGCAGACCTTCTTCCGCATCCAGATGGCGCTGGCCCGCGGCTGCATGTCCACTGCCTGGGTCTACGGCGTGGTCGGCGTGCACAACTGGCAGCTGGCGCTGTTCGACGAGCGCGCGCAACAGGAAGTATGGGGCAACGATCCCGCCACAATGATCGCCTCGACCTACATGCCGGTGGGCAAGGTCACGCCGGTGGCAGGCGGCTACCGCTTCTCCGGCCACTGGAAGTTCTCCAGCGGCAGCGAGCTGTGCGACTGGATCTTCCTCGGCGGGCTGGTGCCGCCGGCCGAGCCGGGTGGTGCCTATGACTACCGCACCTTCCTGCTGCCGTGCTCGGACTACAAGATCGTGCGCAACTGGGATGTGCTGGGCCTGCGCGCCACCGGCAGCCACGACATCGTGGTCGACGACGTGTTCGTGCCCGACTACCGCACCCATCGCGCCGTCGACGGCGCCATGGGCACCAGCCCCGGGCTGGCGGTCAATGACGTGCCGCTGTACCGGCTGCCGTTCGCGCAGATCTTCGTGCGCGCGGTCTGCACAGCCTGCATCGGCGCGCTCGAAGGCACGCTGGACGACTTCGTTGCCTACGCCGACGGCCGCGTCAGCAGCAACGGCGGCAGCAAGACCGCCGAAGACGGCGGCGCGCAGCTGGCCTGCGCCAGCGCGCAGGTGGCCATCGACGAGATGCGGACCATCCTGGAGCGCAACTTCGACGAGCTGCTGGCGGTGGCGCGCGACGGTGGCCAGGTCGACACGCCGCGCCGCCTGCATTTCCGCTACCAGGCGGCGCAGGTGGCGGAGCGCTGCGCGCAGCTGGCCAACGGCCTGCTGCGCTACGCCGGCGGCAACGGCATCTACCGCAGCAACCCGATGGTGCGCCGCTTCGTCGACCTGCACGCGGCGCGCGCGCACTACGCCAACAACATGGACCGCTTTGGCCAGAACCTGGGCGGCGTGATGATGGGCCGCGCCAACACGGATTTTTTCATCTGAGCCGCCCCGGCATGAGGACCCAACATGAGCCAGAGCAGAGCGCGCATGCAGCCCGGCGAATTTGACGTGGTGGTGGTCGGCTCCGGCGCCGGCGGCATGCTGGCCGCCTGCCGCGCCGCCGACCGCGGCCTGTCGGTAGTGGTGCTGGAGAAGAGCAGCCAGTACGGCGGCACCTCGGCGGTGTCCGGCGGTGGTATCTGGATTCCGCTGAATCACCATATCGAGCCGGCGGGCGGGCAGGACGACTACGCCAGTGCGCTGGAATACGTGCTCGCCTGCACCGGCGAGCACGGCGACCCGCAGCGCATCCGCGCCTACCTGGAGCAGGCGCCGCGCATGCTGCAGTACCTGGAGCAGCAGGCCGGCGTGCGCTACTACACCCTGCCGCGCTACGCCGACTACTTCCAGAAGCTGCCGGGGGCGATGCCGGGCTACCGCGCGCTCGACCCGATGCCGTTCGACGGCGCGCGGCTGCGCGAAGAGTTCGACCGGCTGCGGCCGCCGTCGCCCGGCACGCTGGTGGGCGGGCGCGTGGCCGTGACCTCGGGCGAGGCGCACGCGCTGCTGTGCCGCTCGCCCGGCTGGTTCGGGCTGGCGCTGCGCGAGTTCGCCCGCTACTGGCTCGACCTGGGCTGGCGCCGCAAGACCCGGCGCGATCGCCGCCTCACGCTCGGCAACAGCCTGGTCGGCGGCCTGCGGCGCGCGATGATGGATCGTGCGATCCCGCTGTGGCTCGATACCGCGCTGCAGGACCTGATCGTCGAGGACGGCGCCGTGCGCGGCGTGCGCGCCGTGCAGGACGGCCGCGTGGTCGAGATCCGCGCGCTGCGCGGCGTGATCCTGGCCGCGGGCGGCTTCGAGCGCAACCAGGCCATGCGCGAACAATACCTGCCGCAGCCGACCCGGGCCGCCTGGAGCGCGACGCCGCCGAACAATACCGGCGACGCCATCCGCGCCGCGCAGGCGGCCGGCGCCGGCGTGGCGCTGATGTCGCACGTGTGGGGCGCGCCCACGCTGCAGGTGCAGGGCGAAGAGAAGCAGCGCGCGCTGTTTATCGAGCGCGCCATGCCGGGCTGCCTGGTGGTGAACGGGCAGGGCCGGCGCTTCGTCAACGAGGCCGCGCCGTACTCCGAGTTCGTGCCGGCGATGTACCGCGACCACCAGCAGAGCGGATGCAGCGTGCCGGCCTGGATGGTGTTCGATGCCACCTTCCGCCACAAATACCCGTGCGGGCCGATCCTGCCGGGCTCGGTGATGCCGGACCGCAGCATCCCGGCCAGCCTGTCCGGCATCCTGGTGCGCGCCGACTCGCTGGCGCAGCTGGCGCAGAAGATCGGCGTGGATGCCGAGGGCCTGGCCGGCAGCGTCGCGCGCATGAACGACTACGCCGCCACCGGCGTGGACGCCGAGTTCGGCAAGGGCGACAACCTGTTCGACACCTACTACAGCGACCCCGCGGTGCGGCCCAACCCCTGCCTCGCGCCGATCGGCAAGGCGCCGTTCTACGCGGTGCGGCTCGATGCCGGCGATATCGGCACCAAGGGCGGCCTGGTCACCGACGCCAGCGCACGCGTGCTGCGCGATGACGGCAGCGCCATCGCCGGCCTGTTCGCGATCGGCAATACCAGCGCCTCGATGATGGGCACCAGCTATCCCGGTGCCGGCTCCACGCTGGGCCCGGCGATGACCTTCGGCATGATCGCCGCGGACGTGATTTCGCAGCATGCGCGGCAGCCCGCCGCCACGCACCCCGCTCAACCTGTACAGGAGGCTCTATGAGCGCCAGACCCCAATCCAGTCCGGATTCCAGCGCCGAAGCCGGTGGCGCGCTGCGCGATGACATGCTGAAGGCGATGCGCCGCATGGCCCGCTCCGTTGCCGTGATCAGCTGCCGCGACGGCGAGCGCCGCTATTCGATGTCGGTGACCGCGGTCGATTCGCTGTCGGCCGATCCGCCGTCGCTGCTGATCTGCATCAACCGCAACTCGTCGATCTATCCGCCGCTCGATGCCGGCGCGGACTTCTGCATCAACCTGCTCGCCGCCGACCATCGCGATATCGCGGTGGATTGCAGCGGCCGGCTCAAGGGCGAGGAACGCTTCACCAGCGGCGAGTGGGAGGACGACCTGCTCGGCGTGCCGTGCCTGCGCAATGCCCAGGCCAACCTGGTGTGCCGGCAGGACGGCCGCTTCGACTATGGCACCCATGCGGTCTTTATCGGCCGGCTGCGCGAGGTCAGGCTGGCCGGCGAGGTCTCGCCGCTGGTCTATGTCGACGGCGCCTATACCACCTCCGCGCCGCTGCGCGCGCTGTGCTCGGCCTGAGCCCCGGAGGCGCCAGCATGCATCCCGATTCCGTCACGCCGGTCTACGCACCGCTGCGGCTCGATGACCCGGATGCGCATCCGTGGCAGGCAGCCTGCGACGCGGTGGTAGTGGGCTTCGGCGCCGCGGGCGCCTGCGCCGCGCTGGAGGCGGCGCAAGGCGGCGCGCGCGTCATCGTCGCCGAGCGCTTTGAAGGCGGCGGCGCCAGCGCGAAGAGCGGCGGGGTGGTGTATGCCGGCGGCGGCACCTCCTACCAGGCCGCCGCGGGCTATGCCGATACGCCGCAGGCCATGGCGGATTACCTGCGCCAGGAGACCGGCGGCGTCGTCAGCGAGGCCGCGCTGCAGTCCTTCTGCGAGCGCAGTCGCGACATGCTGGCCTGGCTGGAGGGCTTGGGCGTGCGCTTTGCTGCCACCGTGCCGCCGCGCAAGACGTCGTACCCGGCGCAGCCGTATTACCTCTATTACTCCGGCAACGAAGCCGTGCCCGCTTACGCGCGGCACGCTACGCCAGCGCCGCGCGGGCACCGCGTGAAAGGCCCCGGCATGTCCGGCCGCACGCTCTACGGCGTGTTGCGCGGCGCGGTCGAGGCCCGGACGGACATCACCGTCATGCGCCAGACCGCGGCGCGCCGGCTGATCGTCGACAAGAATGGCTCGGTCATCGGCATCGAGCTGTGGCAGGTGCCGCCCGGACGCCACCAGAAGCGCCACGCCCGCCTGGCGCGGCTGGCCGAGCGCCTGCACAACGCCATGCCCGGCGTCGCCGACCTGCTGCGCCGGCGGGTGCTGCAGCTCGAGCTGCGCCATGCGCAACCGGTGGCGGTGCGCACCCGCGCCGTGGTGCTGGCCACCGGCGGCTTTATCTTCAACCGCGCCATGGTGGCGCGCCATGCCGGCAAGTACCTGCAGAACTGGCGCCTCGGCGCGACCGGGTGCGACGGCAGCGGCATCCGGCTCGGTGAATCGGCGGGTGCGGCCGCGCGGCACCTGGAGCGCGTATCGGCCTGGCGCTTTATCAATCCGCCGTTCGACTGGGGCCGCGGCTGCGTGGTCGACGCGCAGGGCGCGCGCATCGGCAACGAGGAAACCTATGGCGCCACGCTGGGCCACGCCATCTGCGAACGGCATGGCGGGCGCGCCTGGCTGATCCTGGACCGCGCGCTGGCGCGCGCCGCGCTGCGTGAATGCCTGGGCGGCCGCTTGTGGGCGTTCCAGGCCTTGCCCGCGGCAATGCTGTTGCTCGCCGGCGCCACGCGTGCCTCCAGCATCGAGGCCCTGGCCGGCAAGCTGGGCATGCCAGCGGCCGCGCTGCGCGCCACCCTCGACGCCTATAGCGCCGCCGCGCGCGGTGAGATTCCCGACCCGGCCGGCAAGTCCGCGCCGATGTGCGCCTCGCTCGAGACCGGGCCATGGGTCGCGCTCGACATCTCGGCGAACTCGCGCGTCTTCCCCTGTCCGGCGATCACGCTCGGCGGGCTGTCGGTGGAAGAGTCCAGCGGCCGGGTGCTGGCCGCGGCCGATGGCGCCTCAGAAGGTGCCCCCATAGCGGGCCTCTACGCCGTGGGCCGGACCGCGGTGGGCATCGCCTCCAACCATTACGTAAGCGGCCTGTCGCTTGCCGACTGCATCTGGTCGGGACGCAACGCGGGCCGCCATCTCGCACAACAGCCTGCCGGCCACCCCATCGGCGGACAGCAGGCGCATACCCACCAGGAGACTACCCATGAGCCGACGTACTGAAGGAAAGATCGCCATCGTCACCGGGGCCGCCAGCGGCGTCGGCAAGGAAGACGCGCTGCTGCTGGCGCGCGAAGGCGCGCGCGTGGTGCTGACCGACCTCAACGAGGAGGCGGGCCACGCGCTGGCGCGCGAGATCGGCGAGACCGCGCTGTTCGTGCCGCACGACATTGCCAGCGAAGCCGGCTGGCAGCAGGTGATGGCGCGCACCGAACAGCGCTTCGGCGCGCCCAGCGTGCTGGTCAACAACGCCGCCATCCTGATGCTGGGCTCGGTCGAGGAGGCCACGCTGGAGCAGTGGCAGCGCGTGATGCGCATCAACGCCGACGGCTACTTCCTGGGCTGCAAGTACGGCGTGGCGGCGATGAAGACGGGCGGCGGCAGCATCGTCAATATGTCGTCGGTGGCGGCGCTCGGCGGCATGGGTGCGTTCTGCGCCTATAGCGCCAGCAAGGGCGCGGTGGCCGCGCTGACGCGCGCCGTCGCGGGCCATTGCAAGCAGAGCGGCTACCGCATCCGCTGCAACTCGATCCATCCGGACGGCATCCTGACGCCGATGACCGCGGCCTTCCTGCCAGGCGGCGCCACCGTGCTGCCCGAGGAAGTCGGCGGGGCCGAGCCGATGCAGCGCATGTGCCATCCGCGCGACGTGGCCAACCTGGTGCTGTTTCTGGCGTCGGACGAATCGCGCTTCATCAACGGCGCGGAACTGCGCATCGACAACGCGCAGACCATCATGGGCGTGGCCTGAGCACGCGCCGGGCAGTCACGAGGAAACAACAAGATCATGGCGCCAGTGCAATTCCATCGGCTGCAGATCGCCGAAGTGGTCGCGGAGACGGACCAGGCGCATTCACTGGTATTCGCGCTGCCGGAGGCACTGCGCGAGACCTTTGCCTACCGCCCCGGCCAGTTCCTGACGTTGCGCGTGCCGGTCGACGGCGTGCCGCTGCAGCGCTGCTATTCGCTGTCCAGTTCGCCGGGCGTGGACGGCGCGCTGCGCGTCACCGTCAAGCGCGTGCAGAGCGGGCGCGTGTCCAACTGGATCTGCGACCATCTCGACGCCGGCGATACGGTCGAGGCGATGCCGCCGGCGGGCGTGTTCACGCCGCCCGCGCTGCAGGGCGATTTCCTGCTGCTGGCGGGCGGCAGCGGCATCACGCCGGTGCTGTCGATCGCCAAGGCGGCGCTGCGGCACGGGCGCGGCGCGGTCACGCTGGTGTATGCCAACCGCGACGAGCGCTCCATCATCTTTCGCGAGGCGCTGGCGGAACTGGCGCGCAGCCATCCCGGCCGCCTGCGCGTGATTCACTGGCTGGACAGCGTGCAGGGCCCGCCCACGCAGCGCCAGCTCGAGGAACTGGTGCGGCCGTGGAGCATGGCGCAGTGCTTTGTCTGCGGCCCCGGCCCCTTCATGGACGGCGCCCAGGCCGCGCTGCAGGCGCTGGGCGTGCCGCGCGGCCAGCTGCACGTGGAGCGCTTCGTATCGTTGCCCGATGCGCCGGCGGCCACGGCGCCGGCCAGCGTGGCCGCGACCGAAGCCACGCAGGCCGCCCAGGCCGCGCCCGCGATGCGCGGCGCTGCGCTGACCGTGCAACTGGACGGCGCGACCCACCAGGTCGGCGTAGCGCCCGACGAGACCGTGCTCGACGCGCTGCAACGCGCCGGCGTGGCCGCGCCCAACTCCTGCCGCGCCGGCCTGTGCGGTGCCTGCATGTGCCAGGTGACGCGGGGCGACGTGACGCTCGGCGAAAACCATGTGCTCGACCGCGCCGACCTGGAGGCGGGCTGGACCCTGGCCTGCCAGGCGCGCCCGGCCAGCAGCGAAATCCACCTGAAGTTCCCGGATTGACATGACTCCATCTGACACCCTCGACGCCATTGTGGCACCGGCCGGCATCGACGCCACGGCAAACGACAGCATTGCCGAGACCATTCCCGAGCTGCTGCGGCGCGCGGCCAGCCGCCACGGCGAACGCATCGCCATCCAGGAAGACGGGCTGCGCCTGAGCTACGCCGCACTCGACGCGCACCGGATCGAAGCGGCGCGCGCGCTGATGGCGCTCGGCGTACAGCCCGGCGACCGCGTGGCCGTGTGGGCGCCGAACTTCTCCGAGTGGATCATCGCGGCACTGGCCACGCACAGCGTGGGCGCGGCGCTGGTGCCGCTCAATACGCGCATGAAAGGGGCCGAAGCCGGCGCGGTGCTGGCCGACAGCGGCGCGCGCCTGCTGTTCTGCGTCGACGGCTTCCTCGGCGAAAGCTATCCGCAGATGCTGGCGCCGCATCGACCCGCCACGCTGGAGCGGCTGGTGATCCTGCGGCCGGGGCAGGGCCGGGCCGCCGGCGCGGACGAATTGACGTGGGACGATTTCCTCGCGCGGGCGTCGCACACCGAGCCGGCGGCATTTGCCGCGCGTGAAGCCGGCGTGCGCGGCGACACGCCGATGGACATCATGTTCACCTCGGGCACCACCGGCCGGCCCAAGGGCGTGATGACCGCGCACGCGCAGAACCTGCGCGCCATCGACGGCTGGGCCGCCATCACCGGCGTGCGCGCCGGCGACCGCTACCTGATCGTCAATCCGTTCTTCCATACCTTCGGCTACAAGGCCGGATGGCTGGCGGCGCTGTCGCGCGGGGCCACGGTGCTGCCTCACCTGGTGTTCGACGCCGAGGCCGTGATGACGCGCGTCGAGAACGAACGCATCACGGTGCTGCCTGGCCCGCCAACGCTGTACCAGACGCTGCTCAACGCGCCGCGCCTGCGCGAGTTCGACCTTTCATCGCTGCGCGTGGCGGTGACCGGCGCCTCGGCGATCGCACCGGCGCTGATCCAGCGCATGCGTGACGAACTGGGCTTCGACACCATCATCACCGGCTATGGGCTGACCGAATCATGCGGCTTCGCCACGCTGACGCGCTCCGGCGACGACGCCGAAACCGTTGCCGCCACCTCCGGCCGCGCGATGCCGGGCATCGAAATCCGCTGCATCGATGCGCACGGCGAGGCGGTCGCCACCGGCCAGCCGGGCGAAGTGCTGGTGCGCGGCTACAACGTGATGCAGGGCTATTTCGGCCTGCCGGAAGCCACCGCGGAAGCCATCGACGCCGACGGCTGGCTGCACACGGGCGACGTCGGCACGCTCGATGCGCGCGGCTACCTGCGCATCACCGACCGCATCAAGGACATGTTTATCGTCGGCGGCTTCAACTGCTACCCGGCCGAGGTGGAGAAGCTGCTGGTGGCGCATCCGGCGGTGGCCCAGGTCGCGGTGGTGGGCATGCCGCATGACCGCCTCGGTGAGGTCGGCCGCGCCTATGTGGTACTGCGCCACGGTGCGCGCGTCGACGCCGACACGCTGATCGCCTGGGCACGCCGGCACATGGCCAACTACAAGGTGCCGCGCGAGGTGCTGTTCGTGAGCTCGCTGCCGGTGAGTGCGGCGGGCAAGGTGCTGAAGTACCAGCTGCGTGAAGCCTGACCAATGGGGATATCCAACATGACCGACATTGCCGACATCGCCGACCGCCTTGCGCGCCTGGAAGCCGCGGAGGCGATCCGTGCGCTCAAGCTGCGCTACCTGCGGGCATGCGACGACAAGGATCCCGAAGCCATGCGGGCCTGCTTCGTGGCCGACAACGCGCATATCCACTATGACCGCATCGGCAGCTTTCCCGGGCGTGATGCGCTGGTGCAGTGCTTTGCGGAGCTGGCTTGCCGGCCTACGCTGCGCGAGATGCACTTTGCCGGGCAGTCGGAGATACGGGTACTGGATGACGAGTCGGCGCGGGGTAGCTGGGACCTTGCGTACCTGGCGCTGGATGATGCCAATGGTTCGCGTACGTTCCTGAGCGGGCGCTATGCGGATGAGTATGTGCGGGTCGATGGCGTGTGGTTGATCCGCTCGACGGTGTTTACGACGGGATTGCTGTCGCAGGAAGGATAAAACCGCGCTTGCGTGAGGTGGTGGCAAGTTCGACCACCCGCCGGTTTGCTCCCCTCTCCCGCTTGCGGGAAGGGGGCAGGGGAGAGGGCAGGAGCATGGCAAGCACGACATGGCGACACTTCGTGGATGCTTCGGCCCTCACCCCCACCCCTCTCCCACTGCGCGGGAGAGGGGAGCGTATGCGTGAAGCGGTGGCACGTTCGAACACGTTCGCACCCCGCCGGTTAGCTCCCCTCTCCCGCTTGCGGGAGAGGGGCCGGGGGAGAGGGCAGGAGCATGGCAAGCACGATAAGACGACACTTCGTGGATGCTTCGGCCCTCTCACGCACCCCTCTCCCACTGCGCGGGAGAGGGGGCCCTATGCGTGAAGCGGTGGCACGTTCGAACACGTTCGCACCCCGCCGGTTTGCTCCCCTCTCCCGCTTGCGGGAGAGGGGCAGGGGAGAGGGCAAGAGCATGGCAAGCACGACATGGCGACACTTCGTGGATGCTTCGGCCCTCTCCCCCACCCCTCTCCCACTGCGCGGGAGAGGGGAGCGTATGCGTGAAGCGGTGGCACGTTCGAACACGTTCGCACCCCGCTGGTTTGCTCCCCTCTCCCGCCTGCGGGAGAGGGGCCGGGGGAGAGGGCAGGAGCATGGCAAGCACGACATGGCGACACTTCGTGGATGCTTCGGCCCTCTCATCCACCCCTCTCCCACTGCGCGGGAGAGGGGGCGTCTGCAAGGGGCTGGCTCGCCAGGGCACTATTCCACGATGGCCGGATGCACCGCCGGCGGGCCACCCAAAGCCTCTCGATACGAAGGCGGCTGCACCCCCTCCGCATCGACAATCCCATACTCCAGCGCCGCCTCCGCCGCGATCAGCACCTGGCCCGATTTCTCCATCAGCCCGGGATCGCGATACAGCGCTTCGATGACCTTCCCGGTAAATTCCGGAGTCTCCGCCACCGGCGCGAACGCCGCGTACTTGTCCGGATGCTGCTCCCATACCCGCAGCGTGCGCGCGGTGCGCAGCGGTCCCATCCACACCGACACCGCCGCCACGCCATGCGGCCGCAGGTCCACCGCCATGTCGTGCGCGAACTTGTCGATCCCTGCCTTCTGCGCGCCATAGGCCGGCCCATGCATATAGCAATTGGCGCCGAACGACGACGTGAACACGATCAGCCCGCGTCCCTGCGCCGCCATCACCGGCGCGGCGTGCCAGCTGGCCACGTAGCCGGAACGCAGCCCCACGTCGAGGATGCCGGCCATCTCCAGCGGCTTCTGCCAGAACGGCCCCGGCTGGATCAGCTGGTCATGCAGGTAGGTGGCGTTGTTGACCAGGATGTCGAGTCGTCCGGCTTCTGCGCGCACGCGGCGGAACAGCGCCGCGACCTGGGCGTCGTCGCCATGGTCGCAGGCCACCGCGATGCCGCGCCCGCCAAGCGCATCGACCTCGCGCGCGGTGGCGTGGATGGTGCCCGGCAGGGGGGCGCTGCCTTCCTGCTCGGTGCGCCCGGTCACGTACACCGTTGCGCCAGCCGCGCCGAGCGCCAGCGCGATGCCCTTGCCGGCGCCGCGGGAGCCGCCCGTGACGACCGCGACGATGGCCTGTTCCGACTGCTTCATGTCTGTCTCCTTTGTCCGTGAAGTGCGGGCGCCGTTGCCTCCGCCCGCGCCCGTCCAAGCTTGGGGCGGGCGCCGTCCCGGTACATCCTTCGTTCGGACTAAACGGCGCCGCGGCGGACTACCCCAGGCGGACGATGGTCCCTGGCACGGCAGGGCCGACGATATCTGCCATCCCAACCACCGGTCCGGCGCGCCGCCCAGGCATCGCCGCCGGTCATAACCAAGGAGTGAGCCTGGCCATGTCCGAACTGGAGCCCAAGCAAGCCATCCACGCGCTGACCTGCCGCTATGCGCAGGCGGTGGACCGGCGCGATTTCTCAACCCTGGCCGAGCTGTTCACGGCGGATGCGCGGCTGAGCGGGCCGGGCTTCCACATGGAAGGACCGCAAGCCATTGCCAAGGGCATGGCGGAACTTGGCCAGTACCGCGCCACGCAGCACCATGTGCACCAGCAGCTGGTGGACATCCACGGCGATACCGCGACCGGCGAAACCTATTGCGTGGCCAACCACGTGTACCAGCAGGACGGCGTGCAGCGCAAGCTGGACTGGGGCATCCGCTACCAGGACCGCTTCGAGCGCTTGCAGGGCCAGTGGCGCATCGCGGCGCGCGAACTGGTGGTGGACTGGACGCAGGACCTGCCGCTGCGGGAGGCATGATGACGACCAATCGTGGACTGCAAGGCAAGACCGCACTCGTCACCGGCGGCGCCGGTGGCATCGGCGCGGCCAGCGCGCTGGCGCTGCTGCGCGATGGTGCGGCGGTCGTGCTGATGGGCCGGCGCCGTGAAGCGCTGGAAGCGGCACGGCGAGAGCTGCTTGCGCAAGTGCCCGGCGGCACGGTTGCCGTCAACGTCGGCGACGCGTGCCGCGAGGCCGATGTGCAGGCCGCGCTGCGGCAGGCCTGGGAGCTGGAGCGCCGCATCGATATCGTGGTGGCGACCGTCGGCGGCGGTGGCTTCCGTCCCATGCTGATGCATGACACGGCGTCCCTGATGGCGGAGCTGGAGCTGAATATCGCCAGCGCCTTCCTGGCGATCCGTCACGCCGCGCCGCTGATGGCGCCGCAAGGCGGCGCCATCGTCTGCATTTCTTCGAACGCGGCACGCATGACCTGCCGCTGGCTGTCGGCGTACTGCGCCGCCAAGGGGGGCCTGGAAGCCTTCGTGCGCGCCGCCGCCGAGGAACTGGCCGGATGCGGCATCCGCGTCAATGCGGTGCGGCCCGGCCTGACCCGCTCCGGAGCGACCGGGCCGATGTTCGACAACCCGGCCATGCTCGACAAGTTCGTTGCACAGATGCCGCTGGGCCGCGCCGGCGAGCCGGACGACATCGCCAGCGCGGTGCGCTACCTGGCCGGGCCGGAATCGGGCTGGGTCACCGGGCAGAGCCTCGCCGTCGATGGCGGCAGCGAGCTGCGCGGCAATCCCATCCTCGATGAAACCGTGGCGGCAGTGTATGGCGAAGCCGCGCTGCAAGCGGTGCTGGCCGGCAGGATTCCCGACGCCATCTGAAGCGGACCATCCAGGGAGAGCAACGATGAACCAGGTCAAGGGCAAGGTCGCGCTGGTTACCGGCGCGGCGAGCGGGGTAGGGCGTGCCGATGCGCTGCTGCTGGCGGCGCAAGGCGCGCGCGTGGTGCTCAGCGACGTCAATGAAGAGGCGGGGCAGGCGCTGGCGCGCGAGATCGGCGATACGGCATTGTTCGTGCGCCACGACATCGCTAGTGAAGAAGACTGGGCCAGGGCCATGGCGGCGGCGCACGACCGCTTCGGGCGGCTCGACGTGCTGGTCAACAATGCGGCCATCTGTCCGCCGGGATCGATTGAGCAAACCTCGCTCGACACCTGGCGGCAGGTCATGCGCGTCAATGCGGACGGCTACTTTCTCGGCTGCAAGTTCGGCGTGCAGGCGATGAAGGGCAACCCCGCCGGCGGCTCGATCGTGGTGATGTCGTCGGTGGCGGCGCTGGGCGGACTGCCGATGATGTGCGCGTACAGCGGCGCCAAAGGTGCCGTGACCGCCCTGGCGCGCAGCGTGGCCGTGCACTGCAAGCGCAACGGCTACCGCATCCGCTGCAATTCGATCCATCCCGACGGCATCTGGACGCCGATGACGCAGGCGCTGGTGCCCAACCTCGACCCGGTGGCGCTGGGCATCGGCACGGACCCGATGGCACGCATGTGCCAGCCGGAGGACGTGGCCAACCTGGTGCTGTTCCTGGCGTCGGACGCGTCGCGCTTCATCAATGGCGCGGAACTGCGCGTCGATAACGCGCAACTGATCTCGGGGCTGTAAGGCCGGATGCGGCGGCCCGCCTGCGCGGGCCGCCGCGGGTCCGCCTCGGCGCCCTAGCTGTACTGCGCCACGATCTCGCTCACCGTGCGCAGGATGTCGCGTCGGCGATAGCCGAGCAGGGCGGTCTCGGCCACATCCGGCTCGTAGTAGAGCGTGTTGCCCCGGCCGAAGCAGATCGCCGAGTCAGGCAGCAAGGGATGCTCCTGGTCGATCACCGGCGGTATCGGGCGGCCGGCAGCGCGGAAGAACGCTCCGAAGTAATCCTGGAAAGTCAGGTTCTCGTCGCCCACCAGGTAGGCCTTGCCATTCTTGCCGCGCAACAAGGCGCCTTCGATCGCTTCGGACAGCGACGTGGCCGAGATGAAATTGACGCCGCCCGGCGGCGCGAAGTCCGGCATCGGCGC
The DNA here is from genome assembly GCF_900250115.1 of Cupriavidus taiwanensis. NCBI lineage: Bacteria > Pseudomonadati > Pseudomonadota > Betaproteobacteria > Burkholderiales > Burkholderiaceae > Cupriavidus > Cupriavidus taiwanensis. The sequence goes on from NZ_LT984804.1 coordinate 622,314, forward strand.
AAAGCCGCCCCTGGCGTAGTCGGTGTAGGCCGTGAACATCGGCACAGTCAGGCCCGGCACCGTGCCCACCACGAATGGGGCATTGACGCTGCTGACACGGAAGGCGTCCGTGGCCAGTGCCCGCACGCCTTCGTCGGCCAGCTTGCGCGAGCGGATATAGGCGTTGTCCTCGGCCAGCCGCGGCGCCGCCTGCGGATAGAAGCTGCCGACATGCACCGCCGCCCGGATGCCGGCAGCGCGCGCGGCGCGGAAAAAGCGCGGCACGCCTTCGACGTTGGCGCGCTCCCAGTGCGCCGCTTCGTCGCCGCCAGGCGGGACGTGCCGCACATCGTTGCCGGCGGCGAATACCAGCGCATCGAAGGCGCCCAGCTGCGCCGCGGGCAGGTCGTTGGCGATGTAGTCGCAGCGCAGGAAGTCCAGCCCGCCCAGCGGCGTGCCGGAGGCGGGACGGTTGCGGCCCGCGATGGTGACCTCGTGTCCGCGGCTGCGCAGGTGCAGGGCGGCGTGGCCGCCGATCATGCCGTTGCCGCCGACGATGAGTATCTTCATGCTTGTCTCCTTGGTTGGGTGGTGTGGCCGCGTGGCGCGGCCATCAGAGGTTCATGCCGTTGCCGACGATGACCGGCATGTTGGTCCACGCCCCGCTGGGGTCGCGGTACCAGCCGGCGGCGGCCAGGGCGCCGCCGTTGACATGCAGGGCCGTGCCGGTGATCCACGCCGCGCGCGGCCCGGCCAGGAACAGGATGCCGTCGGCGATGTCCTGTGGCGTGCCGAAGCGGCCCAGCGGGATCCAGCTCGGGATACGGTGCTGGTGCTCGGCGGCAACCATCTGCGACACGGGGACCTGCGGGGTCTCGGTGGTCTCGGGGGCGATCAGGTTGACGCGGATGCGCGCCGGCGCCAGCTCCAGCGCCAGGCTCTGCGTAAAGCCGGTGATGGCGGCCTTGAAGGCGCCGTAGACGCTGCAGTACGGAATGCCGCGGAAGGCCTCGATCGACGACACGCTGACGATGCTGCCGGACTCGCCGCGCCGCAGCAGTGGCAGCATGGCGCGGGTCACGGTGAAGACGTGGCCGAGGTTGGCGGCGTAGAGGCTGGCGATCTCGCCGTCGGTATAGTCCTCGAACGGCCTGGCGATGCGCAGGAAGTCGCCGACGTTGTTGACCAGCACGTCGAGCCGCCCGAAACGCCGTTCGATCTGCGCGGCCAGCTCGCGCACGGTGCCGGCGTCGGCCGCGTCTCCCTGCACCACCAGCACGTCGGCGCCGGTCCTGCCCAGCAACTCGTGGGCATGGTCGGCGCGCTGCGCGTCGAGCTCAAGGATCGCCACGCGCGCGCCCTGGTCCAGAAAGGCCTGTGCGGTGGCGAGCCCGATGCCGGCGCCGCCGCCGGTGACCAGCACGGTCTTGTCAGTGAAATCCATCTCGGTTGTTCTCCTTCGGTTGCACTGCGGGGATGCGCGCATTGGATCCGCGGCGGGCGCGGCGAACATCGTCCGATTGCAGGTCAGGGAAAACACCGAGGGCCGCGCATTGGCGTTCAACCGGCGGGCAGCGTCCCTATAATCTGCGCTGCCCCCAGGCGCCGCAGAGCGCCGGCAGGCACACACGTGGCGTGGAACCAGGAGACAAGGTATGTTGATGGCGACCGTTGGGGCGCAGGAAATGGCGTCGCCTTTGCTCGCGCAGTCAGGCTTGGGCGTCGCGCAGTTCAGCGCGCTGCTGGCCGCGGTCTATGAGGGCCCGATGGAACCCGTGCCCTGGGGCCACGCGCTGGAAATGCTGCGCAAGCTACTTGATGCCAGCTATGTGAGCTTTATCCTGCGCTCGCCCGCCAGCGACCGCAGCGGCCTGGCGGTGCATGCTTCGGCGCACGGCACCTCGCTGGAGGCCGAGGCTTCCTACAACAGCTACTACTACGCGATCGATCCCTTCATCAACCTGCCCACCGACCGGGCGGTCACGGTCGACGAAGCGCTGGGCGCCGGCAACTGGTGCCACAGCGAGATCTACCGGCAATTCCTGCAGCCGCTCGGCATCCGCTACCTGCTGGGCGCGGACATCCGTACCGAAGATGGCGTCGAGTGCCGCCTGCGCATCTGCCGCCAGGACGACGCGCGGGATTTCTCCGACGTGGACAAGGCGACCTGCGGCGCCATCCTGCCGCACCTGAAGCGCGCGATCCGGCTGCATTCGCGGCTGGATGTGGTCGAATCCGAGCGCTCGCTCTATGCGGGTGCGATCGACCGCATGCTGGTGGGCATGGTGATCCTCGACGCCGCCGGCACGATCCTCAAGAAGAATCCGGAGGCCGACGAGATCCTGGCGGAGAACGACGGCATCCGCCTCAACGGCAACAGCTTCGAGATCGCCTACGCCCACGAGAGCCGCAAGTTCCAGTACCTGCTGCGCCGCGCGCAGCTGGGACACCACGGCAGCGAGCCGGCGCTGGCCGAGGCGATGTCGATCACCCGTCCGTCCGGGCGCGGCAAGCTCGGCGTGCTGGTCCGCACCATTCCGCTCAGCGAGTGGTCGGAGGAGAACCGGCACCGGCCCGCCTGCGCGGTCTTTATCCGCGATCCCGAGCGCAAGTCGCGCGCCTCGCACGAGGTGGTGCGCAAGCTGTTCGACCTCACCCCCGCCGAAACCGCGCTGGCACTGGTGCTTGCCGACGGCATGACGCTCGACGAAGCCGCCGAGGCCCTGGGTACCAGCAAGAACACGGCACGCGCCCACCTGCGCTCGATCTTCTCCAAGACCGGGGTCACGCGGCAGGCCACGCTGGTGCGCATGCTGCTGAGCAGTGTCGTGACGCTCGGCTGAGCGCGATCCGTAGCCAGTGCAACATCCTCCACCGTCTAGTCCGGTTGGAGGATGAGCGTTCCCATCCACGCGCCTAGCATGCACAGGACCAGCGGGCGCGGCAGCCGGATCGCCCCGTGCCCGCATCAACCTGTCCGGCTGCGGCCGGCACCTGTACCAGGGAGCGTGGAGCATGGAGAAAGTCATCTATATCGTCTGGCGCGATGCGCGTACCGAGCCGGCGGAGTTCGCGCGCCGCTTGCGCACGACGCTCGCGGACCAGCTGCTGGCGCTGGGCGCGCGCGGCTTGCAGGTCAACGTGGCGGATGACGCCGTGCTGCCTGCCGCGGGCCTGCGCCAGGTGAACACGCGGCCGCAGATGGAAGGGCTGGTGTCGGTCTGGATCGACAGCGCCGTCGACCGCCTGCGCCGGCCGTTCGACCAGGCGGTCGAGGCAGCGGTCGGCCGCATGGCCGGCTACCTCGTCACGGAGTCCCAGCCGATCCGCAATACGCGTTTCCCGGCCAGGCCGGGCGAGCGCACCCCCGGTTTCGCGCAACTGGCATTCCTGACGCGGCCGCCCCGGCTGACGCCGCAGGCGTGGCTGGACACCTGGCACAACCACCATACGCAGGTGGCGGTCGAGACCCAGGACAACTTCCTCTATGTGCAGAACGTGGTGGTGCGGCCGCTCACCTACGCCGCGCCACCGTACGACGCCATCGTCGAGGAATGCTTCCCCGGCGCCGCAATGACCGACCCGCGGGCGTTCTTCGACGCCGTCGGCGATGAAGAGAAGTTCCAGCGCAACCTGCAGGCCATGATGGCAAGCTGCCAGCGCTTCATCGACTTCGACAGGATCGACGTGGTACCCACCAGCCAGTACATCGTCAGGCCCGCCAGCGCCTGAGTCCGGCCCCGGATCGGCTAGTCCCACTGGACGATGTGCCGGGTGGCGGCGCACGGAAGAATAGGTCTCATCAGCCAGCAGTGGCAACGAACAGAGGAGACCGGCATGTTGGATATTCGTGCGCTTGGCTACATCGTGGTCGAGTCCACCGACATCGGGCAGTGGCGAGGCTATGCCGAGCAGGTACTCGGCATGGCCTGCTCCGGCGCGCCCGGCGGTGCGCTCTACGTGAAGATGGATGAGCGCGACTACCGCTACCTGGTGGTGCCCGGCGCGCGCGACCGCTACCTGGCCTCGGGCTGGGAGCTGGCCGACGAGCCCGCCTATCGCCATGCGCTCGAGACGCTGCGCCGGGCCGATGTCGAAGTCGTGCACGCCACTCCCGCCGAACTGGCGCAACGCCGGGTGCAGGCCATGGCGTGGTTTGCCGATCCGTCGGGCAACCGCCACGAGATTTCATGGGGCATGCGCTCGGACTTCCTGCGCTTCGTCTCGCCGGTCGGCGTGCCGCGCTTCATCACCGACCCGATGGGCGCGGGCCACACCGTGCTGCCGGCCCCGGCCTTCGACCAGACCTATGCCTTCCTGCGCGATGTGATGGGCTTCGGCCTGTCCGACATCTACCGCGTGCGCTTCACCAGCGATCCCGACGAGCCGGAAAAGCGCATCCACTTCCTGCATTGCGCCAACGGCCGCCACCACAGCCTGGCGATCTTCGAGATGCCGTCGGAAGCCGGCTGCATCCACGTGATGGCGGAGGTGCCCGACATGGCCGAAGTGGGCCGCGCGCTGGACCGGGTGCAGCAGCACGGCGTGAAGCTGTCGGCCACGCTTGGGCAGCACTGCAATGACCGCATGACTTCCTTCTACATGAAGACCCCCGGCGGCTTCGACCTCGAATTCGGCCACGGCGGGCTGGTGGTGGACTGGAGCCACCACGCCGCCTACGAGGCCACGCGGGTCAGCCTGTGGGGCCATGACTTCAGCATCGGATACCGCTAAGCGCGGCACAGACCTATGACCAAGACGATCGACAAGACCATGAGCGCGGCCGACGTGGTCGGCCAGCTCGCCGATGGCATGGCCATCGGCATCGGCGGCTGGGGCCCGCGCCGCAAACCGATGGCGCTGGTGCGCGAGATCCTGCGCTCGCCGCTGAAAGACCTGACCGTGGTTGCCTACGGCGGCCCCGAGGTGGGCATGCTGTGCGCCGCCGGCAAGGTGCGCCGGCTGGTGTTCGGCTTTGTCTCGCTCGACGTGATCCCGCTCGAGCCGTACTTCCGCCAGGCGCGCGAGCGCGGCCTGCTGGCCGTGACCGAGCTGGACGAGGGCATGCTGCAGCTGGGCCTGCGCGCGGCCGCCGCGCGCCTGCCGTTCCTGCCGACGCGCGCCGCGATGGGCACCGACGTGCTGGACCGCAACCCCAACCTGAAGACGGTCCGTTCGCCGTACGACGACGGCGAAGTGCTGCTGGCGATGCCGGCGATCCCGCTGGATGCGGCGCTGCTGCACGTGAACGAAAGCGATGTGCTGGGCAACACCCGCATCGACGGCCCCGATCCCTTCTTCGATGAGTGGTTCGCGCGCGCCGCGCAGCGCTGCTATGTCAGCTGCGAAACGCTGCACCAGCGCCTCGAAGACACCGAGCTGGCGCGCGCCCGCAACAACCCGTTCGAACGTGCGCTGGTGACCGGCGTGGTGCACGCGCCGGCGGGGGCCCATCCCACTTCGTGCGCGCCCGCCTATGGCTGGGACCTGCCGGCGCTGAAGTCCTACTGCGCCAGCGCCGACGCCGAAGACGGCTTCCGCGCCTATCGCGACGAGGTGGTGGGCGACAGCGAGGCGCATTACCTGGCGTGCATCGGCGGCCCTGGCCACGTGCACGACCTGCCGCTGCCCGTACTTTGATCCCAAGGAGCGACCGTGAGCGCCACTTATGAATTTACCCGCGCCGAGCTGATGATCGCCGCCGCCGCCCGCGCCTGGCGCGACGACGGCGAGGTGCTGGCCACCGGCATCGGCACCGGCCCGCGCATCGCCGCCGGCCTGGCGCGGCTTGCGCACAATCCCGGCCTGCTGCTCACCGACGGCGAGGCCTACCTGGTCGAAACGCCGGTGCCGCTGGGCCAGCGCGAACCGGACTACCAGGTGCGCGCGAGCGGCTGGATGGGCTATGCGCGCGTGTTCGACTGCCTGTGGGGCGGACGGCGACATGCGCTGGTGATGCCGACGCAGATCGACCGCTTCGGCCAGGCCAACATCTCCTGCCTGGGCGGCACCCACGCGCAGCCGAAAACGCAGTTGCTGGGCGCGCGCGGTTTTCCCGGCAACAGCATCCACCACGCCAATTCGTTCTTCGTGCCGGGCCACAGCACGCGCGCCTTTGTCGCCGGCGAAGTCGACATGGTCTGCAGCGTGGGCTACAACCCGGCGCGCCGGATCGAAGGCATGCGCAGCTTCGTCGACCTGCGCGTGATCGTCAGCGACCTGTGCGTGATGGACTTCGGCGGCGCCGACCATGCCATCCGCGTGCGCTCGCTGCACCCGGGCGTCAGCCTGGAGCAGGTGCAGTCGGCCACCGGCTTTGCGCTGGCCAACACGCCCGGGGAAACGTTGCCGGAGACGGCGGCACCGACGCCGGAAGAACTGCGGCTGATCGCGCAGCTCGACCCGCACAACCTGCGCGCCGCGATCGTGCGCGGCAATCCTTCCGCACGCGCCTGAGACTGCCATGACATCGCCTGCCATCGAACCCATCAGCCTCGGTCCGAACGCCGAGGTGCTCTATCAGGTCGCCGACGGCATCGCCACGGTGACCATGAACCGGCCGCAGTTCCACAACGCGCAGAACTCGAAGATGACGTATGCGCTGGACGAGGCCTACCGGCGCGCCGCCGCCGACGACGCGGTCAAGGTGATCGTGCTGCGCGGCGCCGGCAAGCACTTTTCCGCCGGCCATGACATCGGCACGCCGGGGCGCGACATCAACGAGTCGTTCGAGCGCGCCTCGCTCTGGTATGACCACGTCAACAAGCCCGGCGGAGAATTCCTCTATGCGCGCGAGCAGGAGGTCTACCTGGGCATGTGCCGGCGCTGGCGCGAACTGCCCAAGCCGACCATCGCCATGGTGCACGGCGCCTGCATCGCCGGCGGCCTGATGCTGGCCTGGGTGTGCGACCTGATCGTGGCCTCCGACGATGCCTTCTTTGCCGATCCGGTGGTGCGCATGGGGATCCCCGGCGTCGAGTACTTCGCGCATGCGTATGAGCTGCACCCGCGCATCGCCAAGGAGTTCCTGTTCCTGGGCGAGCGCATGGGCGCCGAGCGCGCCGAGCGCATGGGCATGGTCAACCGCGTGGTGCCGCGCGACGCGCTGGAGGACACCGTCTACGGCATGGCTGCCAAGGTCGCGCAGATGCCGCGCCTCGGCCTGACGCTGACCAAGCAGGCGGTCAACCATGTGGAGGACCTGCAGGGCAAGCGCACCGCGATGGATGCGGTCTTCGCCTGGCACCACTTTGCCCACGCCCACAACGAACTGGTCAGCGGCGACAAGCTGGGCGGCTACGACGCGCGCGCGATGGCGGCGTCGCAGCGCACCGGCGGCGAGGACAAGGCATGAGCGCCGCCAGCCTGCACACCGTGCTGTGCGATCTGCTCGGCTGCCGCTATCCGATCGTGCAGACGGCGATGGGCTGGGTCGCCGACGCCAAGCTGGTCGCCGCCAGCGGCAACGCCGGGGCGTTCGGCTTTCTTGCCGGCGCGACCATTCCGCCCGGCGAGGTCGAGCAGGAGATCCTGCGCGTCAAGGCGCTCAGCGAACGGCCCTTCGGCATCAACTTCCACATGTTCCAGCCCAACGCGCACGAGGTCATCGAGATGGCGATCCGCCACCGGCTGCGCGCGGTCAGCTACGGGCGCGGCCCGGACGCGAAGATGGTCGGCCGGCTCAAGGCGGCAGGCATCGTCTGCATGCCAACCGTGGGCGCCGCGAGGCACGCGGCCAAGGCCGTGGAAATGGGTGCGGACGTGGTCACGGTGCAGGGCGGCGAGGGCGGCGGCCATACCGGCGGCACGCCCACCATGCTGCTGCTGCCGCAGGTGCTGGACAGCGTCAGCGTGCCGGTGGTGGCGGCGGGCGGCTTTTTCGACGGCCGCGGGCTGGCCGCGGCGCTGGCCTATGGCGCTGCAGGCGTGGCCATGGGCACGCGTTTCCTGATGTCTGCCGAGTCGCCGGTGCCGGCACAGACGCTAGAGCGCTACGTCAAGGTCCGTGACGCCGGCCAGATCCGCGTGTCGCTGGCGATCGACGGGCTGCCGCAGCGGATGATCGACAACGATTTGCTGGTCGGGCTGGAAAAGGCCGGACCGTTGCGGCGTACCTGGCTGGCGCTGGCGGCCGCGCGCAAATGGCAGGCGCGTACCGGCATGCGCAGCACGCAGTTGCTGGCAACCGCCTGGCGCGCGATGCGCGAACAGGACTACAGCGCCGCGCAAACGCTGATGGCTGCCAATGCGCCGGTGCTGATCCAGCGCGCGATGGTGGAGGGGTGCCCGGATGAGGGCGTGCTGCCTAGCGGGCAGGCGGCCGCGGCGATCGGCGCGATCGAGTCGTGCGAGCAGATCGTGGCGGGGATGGTCGGGCAGGCGCTGGCGCGGATGGAGGCGCTGGCTATGCGGGAGGCCGGACTTCGTTGACGCGCCCGCCCTCTCCCCCAGCCCCTCTCCCGCGCGCGGGAGAGGGGAGCAAGCCGGCGGCATGGGCAATGCCCCCAAGGCATTCGAGATCCCGCTTGTGTACTCCCTCTCCCGCTTGCGGGAGAGGGCCGGGGAGAGGGCCGGCGTTTCCATCGCAGCGAGCCTTAGAAAGCCGACCCAACGCACAAACAACCATGACAAGCCAACCAACCATGAAACCGACCGACCAACCCTTCCGCATCGACACCGCCGACGGCATCGCCGAGCTGGTGATCGACCATCCGCCCGTCAACGCGCTCGACAACGCCGGCTGGCATGCACTGGCCGCGGCCATCGACCGCCTCGGCAACGAGCCGGCGGTGCGCGTGATCGTGCTGCGCGGCGAAGGCCGCGGCTTCTGCGCGGGCGTCGATATCAAGGAGCTGTCCGCACATCCGGAGCGCATCGTCGACGTCAACGCCGGCAACTACGCCACCTTCCGCGCCGTGCACCGCAATCCCAAACCGGTCATCGTCGCCGTGCACGGCTTCGTGCTGGGTGGTGGCATCGGCATCTGCGGCGCGGCCGACATCATCGTGGCGTCGGAGTGCGCGCGCTTTGGCGTGCCCGAGATCGATCGCGGCGCCATGGGCGGCGGCGCGCACCTGCAGCGCATGTTCGGCGTGCAGAAGGTGCGGGCGATGTATTTCACCGGCGAGATGATCGACGCCGCCGAGGCCTACCGGCTGGGCGCAGTCGAACGCGTGGTGCCGCGCGCCGGACTGCGCGATGCCGCCATGACGCTGGCCCGCCAGATCGCAGCCAAGAGCCCGGCCATGCTGCAGCTGGCCAAGGAAGCGCTCAACGGCGTGGAAGACGGCAACCTGGAAGACAAGTACCGCTGGGAGCAAGGCTTCACGCTGCAGGCCTATATGAGCGCCGATTCGGGCGAGGCGCGCGCCGCGTTCGTCGAAGGCCGCGAAGCCAGCTTCGCACAAGGGGCGCGCGATGCAGCTTGAGTACACCGACGCCCAGCGCGCCTTCCGCGCCGAGGTGCGCGACTGGATGGCCGCGCACGTGCCCCGCACCCCGCTGGAAAGCTTCGACACCGAGGCAGGCTTTGCCCAGCACCGCGCCTGGGAAGCCACGCTCAACCATTGCCGCTGGAGCATGGTCACGTGGCCGGCCGAACTGGGCGGGCGCGGCTGCGACCTGATCGAGTGGCTGATCTTCGAGGAAGAGTACTGGCGCGCCGGCGCGCCGATGCGCGTGAACCAGAACGGCATCTTCCTGCTCGGGCCCACGCTGATGGAGTTCGGCACCGAGGCGCAGAAGGCGCGCTTCCTGCCGCGCATGGCTTCGGGCGAGCACATCTGGGCGCAGGGCTGGTCCGAGCCGAACGCCGGCTCGGACATGGCCGCGATCCGCTGCAGCGCGATCCGGCAGGGCGATGACTACGTGATCAACGGGCAGAAGATCTGGTCGACGCGGGCAGTGTGGGCCGACTGGCTGTTCGGCCTGTTCCGCACCGACCCGGCGTCGACGCGCCACCACGGACTGACCTTCGTGCTGGTGCCGCTGAATACGCCCGGCATCACCGTGCGCCCGATCCGCCAGCTCAACGGCCAGACCGGCTTTGCCGAGATTTTTTTCGACGACGTGCGCGTGCCAGTGGAAAACCGGCTGGCCGCCGAGGGCGCCGGCTGGCAGGTGGCGATGGCCACCGCCGGCTTCGAGCGCGGCCTGATGCTGCGCTCGCCGGCGCGCTTCCAGGAGACCGCGCGCGCGCTGGTGCGGCTGTACCAGGCCAACCGCGAGGCCGCGGACCGCGACCCGTCGCTGCGCGACGCGGTGCTGCGCGCATGGATGGATGCCGAGGCCTACACGCTGTCGACCTACGCCACCGCGAGCCGGCTGGTAAAGGGCGGCCACATCGGCGCGGAATCGAGCACCAACAAGGTGTTCTGGTCGGAGCTGGACATCCATATGCACGATACCGCGCTGGCCATCCTGGGGCAGGCGGCAGAAGTCGCGCCGGCCGGCCAGCCGCCGGGTTCGCTCGGCCACTGGCTGGATGGTTTTCTGTTCTCGCAGGCCGGGCCGATCTACGCCGGCACCAACGAGATCCAGCGCAACATCGTCGCCGAGCGCCTGCTCGGCATGCCGCGCGCATGACGGCACCCGGGGAAAACACATGGATTTCGCACTGACCGAAGAGCAGGAACAGTTTGCCGAGGCGATCCGGCGCTTCCTGATGACCGAGATGACGCCGGAACTGACGCGCGAGCTGTGGGCGACCGAGACCGGCCGCTCCGATGCGCTGTGGCGGCAACTGGCCGACCAGGGCATGACCGCCGTGATGGTGCCGGCGGAGCAGGGCGGGCTCGGGCTGGGCGAGCTCGAATGGGCGCCGCTGGCGCAGGCGTGCGGCTATTTCGCGTTGCCGGAGCCGCTGCTCGACACCGCGTTGGTGGCGGCCGGCCTGCTGCGCGACGCACTCGCCGCAGCGCCCGACGCCGCAACGCGCGAGCGCTGCGCTGTGCTGCTGGCACGCATTGCCGCCGGCGACGCGCGCGTGGCGGTGGCGCATCCGCAGCAGCGGCTGGTGGCTGACGCGCATGTCGCCGACGCCATCCTGTGCGCGCATGAAGGCGCCGTGCACCTGCTGCGGCCGGACCAGGCCGCGCTGAGCGCGCGCACCGGCCTGGATCCGTCGCGCCGGCTGTTCGAACTGGCGTGGACGCCGAGCGCCGAGACCGGGCTGGTTCCGGCGGCGGCCGGCGCAGGCCTGTTGGACGCGGCGCTGAACCGTGGCGCGCTGGGCGTGGCGGCGCAGCAGCTGGGCCTGACCCAGCGCATGCTCGACCTGGCGATCGACTACAGCGCGCAGCGCAAGCAGTTCGGCAAGGCCATCGGCGCCTACCAGGCGGTCAAGCACCTGCTGGCCGACGTGGCGATCCAGCTGGAGTTCGCCAAGCCGGTGCTGCTGCGCGCCGCTGCCGCATTGGCGCATGACCTGCCGCATGCGGGGCTGCATGTCTCGCATGCCCGCGTCGCCGCGGCGCGCTGCGCGTGGAGCGCGGCGCGCCAGGCGATCCAGGTGCATGGCGCGATGGGCTACACCTGGGAGCTGGACCTGCAGATCTTCACCAAGCGCGCCTGGGCCCTGGCGGGAAGCTGGGGCGACCGCGCCTTCCACAAGGCACGCCTGGGCGCGCACATCCTGGACGGCGAGCACGCGATCGGCGCCGGCGCCACCTTTGCCTGAATTGCCCGATCCCGAGGAGACCAAGACCATGAAACAAGCCTATATCGTTGATGCCCTGCGCACGCCCACCGGGCGCCGCAAGGGCGGACTGTCGCACCTGCACGGCGCCGACCTGGGCGGCTTCGTGCTCGCCGAGCTGGTGCGCCGCAACGGCATTCCCGCCGAGGACTATGACGACGTGGTGTTCGGCTGCGTCGACACCATCGGCCCGCTGGCCGGCAATATCGCCCGCAGCGCGTGGCTGGCGGCCGGCCTGCCGCTGACGGTGCCGGGCGTGACGGTGGACCGCCAGTGCGGCTCGTCGCAGCAGGCCGTGCACTTCGCCGCGCAGGCGGTGATGAGCGGCACCCAGGACGTGGTGATCGCTGGCGGCGTGCAGACCATGACGCAGATCCCGATCTCGTCGGCCATGCTGGCCGGGCAGGCGCTCGGCTTTGCCGACCCGTTCTCCGGCAGCAGGGGCTGGCAGGCGCGCTTCGGCGATGCGCCGGTGTCGCAGTTCCACGCGGCGCAGCGCATTGCCGAGCACTGGAAGCTGTCGCGCGAGGCCATGGAGGCCTATGCGCTGGAGAGCCACCAGCGCGCGGCCGCGGCGATCGAGGGCGGCCGCTTCGCGCGCGAGATCGTGCCGTGCGAAGGCGTGACCCGGGACGAAACCCCGCGTCCCGATACCACGCTGGCCAGGATGGCCGCACTCGAACCGCTGATGCCGGGCAGTTCGCTGACCGCTGCGGTGTCGAGCCAGACCGCCGATGCCGCCGCCGCGCTGCTGATCGTTTCCGAGGACGCGCTCAAGCGCTACGGCCTCACGCCGCGCGCGCGCATCGCGCATATGAGCGTGCTGGGCGACGACCCGCTGTGGATGCTGACCGCGCCGATCCCGGCAACGAAGCGCGCGCTGGAACGCAGCGGCCTGCGCCCGGCCGATATCGACGTGGTCGAGATCAACGAGGCCTTTGCCTCGGTGGCGATGGCGTGGCTGGCCGAGACCGGCTACGCGCCCGCGCGCACCAACCCCAACGGCGGCGCCATCGCGCTGGGCCACCCGCTGGGTGCCACCGGCGCGCGCCTGATGACCACGCTGCTGCACGAACTGGAGCGCACCGGTGGCCGCTATGGCCTGCAGACCATGTGCGAAGGCGGCGGGCTGGCCAACGTCACCATCATCGAACGGTTGTAAGGAGCACATCATGGGCATTTGCGACGGACGCACCGTCATCATCACCGGCGCCGGCGGCGGGCTCGGCCGCGCCTATGCGCTGGCCTTCGGCGCCGAGGGCGCCAACGTGGTAGTCAACGACATCCGGCGCGAGGCGGCCGAGGCGGTCTGCGCGGAAATCCGCGCCGCCGGCGGCAGCGCACTGGCCAGCGATGACGACATCACGCAACTGGCCACCGCGCAGCGCATCGTCGATGCCGCGGTCGCGGCCTTCGGCGAGGTCCACGTGCTGGTCAACAACGCCGGCATCTGCCGCGACCGCATGTTCGTCAGCCTGACCGAGTCGGACTGGGACGAGGTCATGCGCGTGCACCTGCGCGGCCACTTCTGCCTGGCCAACCTGCTGGCGCGGCGCTGGCGCGATGCCGCCAAGGCCGGCCGCGCAGTCGACGCGCGCATCATCAACACCAGCTCCGGCGCGGGCCTGCAGGGCTCGGTCGGGCAGTCCAACTATGCCGCCGCCAAGGCCGGCATTGCCGCGCTGACGCTGGTGCAGGCCGCCGAGCTGGGCCGCTACGGCATCACCGCAAACGCGCTGGCGCCGGCCGCGCGCACCGGCATGACCGAGCAGGTGTTCGCCGACATGATGAAGGCGCCGGCAGGCGGCTTCGACTACTACGACCCGGCCAACGTCGCGCCGCTGGTGGTGTGGCTGGGCAGCGCGGATTCCGCGCGGGTCAACGGGCGCATGTTCGAGGCGGCCGGCGGCATGGTGTCGGTGGCCGATGGCTGGCGCACCGGGCCGAAGGCCGACAAGGGCGGGCGCTGGCAGCCGGCCGAAGTGGGCGCGGCGGTGGCGGGGCTGCTGGCCCAGGCGCAGCCGCCCCAGGCGGTGTACGGCAGCTGAGCGCGACGGCCATGGATTTCTCCCTCTCAGTCGAACACCAGATGGTCCGCGACAGCGCGCGCGACTACCTCGCCGCGCATAGCGATTCCGCGGCGGTGCGGCGCGTGACCGAGGCGGGGCCGGCGCACGACGAGGCCCTGTGGCACGCGATCGCGGGCGAGCTCGGCTGGTGCGGCATCGCGCTGCCCGAGGCCGTCGGCGGCGCCGGACTGGGTGCGCCCGGGCTGGTGCTGCTGCAGGAGCAACTGGGCCAGCGCCTGGCTTGCGTGCCGTTCTGGTCGAGCGCTTGCGTGGCGGCGCCGTGGCTGCAGGGCAGTGTCGGCCACAGCGGGCCGTGGCTGGAGCGGCTGGCCACGGGCGAGTGCCGCGCCGCGGCGGTGTTGCCGGACGATGGCGGCTGGCACTACGACGGCGTCCCGATCACTGCGCGGGCCGGCGCGGATTGCTTCGTGCTGAGCGGCAGCGCCGCCCACGTGGCCGATGCCGCCGGCGCCGACTGGCTGCTGGTGCCGACCCGGCTCGACGACGGCGCGCCCGCACTGTTCCTGCTCGAGCCCGCGGCGCTGGCGCAGGATGCGCGCTTCGCGCTGGCGCCGCTGGACACGCTCGACCGCACGCGGCCCTTGGCGTCGCTGCGGCTCGACGGCCTCGCGCTTGCCGCGAGCGCCTGCCTGGCGCGCGGCGACGCCGCGGCGCAGGGCCTGGCCCAGGCCTGGTGGCACGGCAAGCTGATGCTGGCGGCCGAGCAGCTCGGCGCGGCCCAGCAATGCCTGGACCTGACCGTTGCCTATGCCTCGGAGCGCATCCAGTTCGGCCGCGCCATCGGCTCGTTCCAGGCGGTCAAGCACCGCTGCGCGCAGATGATGGTGCTGGTCGAGGCCGCGCGCTCGGCGGTTTACGGCGCGGCGCAGGCGTGGGAGGCGGCCGGCATGCCCGACGCGCGCCTCGAGATCTGTGCCGCTGCCATCGCCGCCGACGACGCCCTGCGTTTCTGCGCACAGGAAGCCATCCAGCTGCACGGCGGGGTCGGCTTCACCTGGGAATACGACCCCCAGCTCTATTTCAAGCGCGCGCAGGCCGCCGGCCAGTGGCTGGGCGGTGCCGGTGCCGCGCTTGCCTACATTGCCGCCAACGGCCCGCAGGCATGGAGGACAGCATGAAAGCGAATGAAGAGTCGGCCTTCCGCGCCGAGGTGGCGCAGTGGCTGGCCGAAAACCTGGCCGGCGAATTCGAATGCCTGAAACACCGTGGCGGCCCCGGCGATGAAGAAGCCTATCCCGAGTTGCGCAAGGCGTGGGAGCGGCACCTGGCCGATGGCGGCTGGACCGGCCTGGGCTGGCCGCGCGCGCATGGCGGGCGCGAACTGCCGGTGATGCAGCAGGTGATCTTCCACGAGGAATATGCGCGCGCGGGCGGGCCGGGCCGCATGGGCCATATCGGCGAGGGCCTGATCGGGCCGACCCTGATCGCCTTTGGCAGCGAGGACCAGAAGGCGCGGCTGCTGCCCGGCATCCGCAACGGCACCACGTTCTGGTGCCAGGGCTATTCCGAACCCGGCGCGGGCTCGGACCTGGCCAATGTGCGCACGCGCGCGGTGCGCGATGCCGCCAGCGGCGACTGGCTGGTCAGCGGGCAGAAGGTATGGACCTCGCTCGCGCATGAATCCGACTGGATCTTCGTGCTGGCGCGCTGCGAGCCGGGTTCGCGCGGCAGCAAGGGCCTGATCTTCCTGATGCTGCCGCTGGACCAGCCCGGCATCGAGATCCGCCCGATCCGGCAGATGGGCGGGGGCGCCGAATTCAACGAGGTCTTTTTCGACGGCGCGCGCGCCGCGGCCGCCGACGTGCTGGGGCAGCCCGGCGACGGCTGGCGCATCGCCATGGCGCTGCTCGGCTTCGAGCGCGGGATCTCCACGCTGGGCCAGCAGATGCAGTTCACGCATGAGCTGGAATGGGTGGCGCAGGCCGCGCGCGACAACGGCAGCAGCCGCGACGCGCTGGTGCGCCAGCGCATCGCGCGCGCCTGGGCCGGGCTGCGCGTGATGCGCGCCAATGCGCTGCGCATGCTGGCCGGTGCGGCGCAGGCAGGCCAGGATGGCGGCACTGCGCTGCAGCGCGAGGCGCTGATCTACAAGTACTACTGGTCCAACTGGCACCGCGACCTGGGGCAACTGGCGCTGGACGTGCTGGGCCCGCTCGCCAACGTGCTGGACCCCGCCGGGACAGGCGATGTGCGCCGCACGCGGCTGCAGCAGATGGCGCTGTTCTCGCGCGCCGACACCATCTACGCCGGCACCAACGAAATCCAGCTCAACATCATCGCCGAACGCGGGCTGGGCATGCCGCGCGAGGCAAGAGGACAGGCATGACCCTTCACGCAGAAACCCCCAGCGCTCCGGCCTATGTGCCGGGCCATCAACTGCTCGCCGGCAAGAGCGTGCTGATCACCGCGGCCGCCGGCGCCGGCATCGGCTTTGCCGCCGCGCGCCGCTGTGCGGAGGAGGGCTGCCGCGTGCTGATGATTTCCGATGTCCATCCCAAGCGGCTGGACGAAGCGGTCGAGCGCCTGCGCGCCGAAACCGGGCTGCAGGCCATCCATGGCCGGTTGTGCGATGTGTCCGACGAAGCGCAGGTGCGCGCGCTGGTGGCCGCGGCGGAACAGGCACTCGGCGGCACCGATGTGCTGATCAACAACGCCGGCCTCGGCGGCTCGCGCCGCCTAGTTGATATGGACGATGCCGAGTGGTCGCGCGTCATCGATATTTCCCTCACCGGCACCTTCCGCATGACGCGCGCGATGCTGCCGCACATGCAGGCGCGCCGGCGCGGCGCCATCGTCAACAACGCGTCGGTGCTGGGCTGGCGGGCGCAGAAGGAGCAGTCGCACTATGCCGCGGCCAAGGCCGGGGTGATGGCGCTGACGCGCTGCAGCGCGATGGAGGCCGCCGAGTTTGGCGTACGCATCAACGCGGTGGCACCGAGCATCGCTCTGCACGACTTCCTGAAGAAGTCGGCGCCGGCGGACCTGCTGCGGCAGCTGAGCGAGCGCGAGGCCTTCGGACGTGCGGCGGAGGTGTGGGAGGTGGCCAATGTGATGGTGTTTTTGGCCAGCGATTATGCGTCGTACATGACGGGGGAAGTATTGCCGGTGAGTAGTCAGCGGGCTTGAGGGCCAGCGATATGCGAATGCGCTGGCGCTTGCCACCACCCCTCGCATTCGCTCCCCTCTCCCGCAGGCGGGAGAGGGGAGCAAGCAAGCGAGACGGGCGCCTTGTCGGCAAGTCGGAACCGACAGGGTGAGAAATCAAAGGAAACAGCAATGCCAAGAATCTTCCGCTGCGCCGAAGACATCCACGCCGCCGTCGGCCACCACCTCGGCGCCAGCCCGTGGACCCGAATCACCCAGCAGCAGGTCGACCAGTTCGCCCATGCCACCGGCGACCACCAGTGGCTGCACGTCGATCCGGAGCGCGCCGCGCAGGGCCCCTACGGCGGCTGCATCGCGCACGGCTACCTGACGCTGGCGCTGGTCAACCAGTTCCTGCCGGAGCTGGTTGCCGTCGAGGGCATGAAGTTCGGCGTCAACTACGGCTGCGACAAGGTCCGCTTCCCGGCGCCGGTGCGCGTGGGCGCGCGCGTGCGCGGCGTGGGCGAGGTGGTTCGCGCCGAGACCCTGGATGGCGGCGTGCAGTCGGTGGTGCGCATGACCGTCGAGATCGAAGGCGAGCCCAAGCCCGCCTGCGTGGCTGAAACCATCAGCCGCTACTACTTCTGAACAGGAACACACAGCATGAAAGACGCAGTCATCGTCGCGGTCGCGCGCACTCCCATCGGCAAGGCCTTCCGTGGCGCCTTCAACGATACCGAAGCCCCGGTGCTGGGCGGCCACGTGGCGCGCGCGGTGGTGGAGCGCGCCGGCGTGGATCCGGCCGAGGTCGACGATGTGCTGATCGGCGCGGCCGCGCAGCAGGGGACCCAGGGCTACAACCTGGGCCGCCTGTGCGCGGTGGCGGCGGGCCTGCCCGACAGCGTGCCGGGCATGACCATCGACCGCATGTGCGGCTCGGGCCTGATGACGATCGCGGCGGGCGCGCGCGCGATCCAGTGCGGCGAGGCCGACATCATCGTCGCCGGCGGCGCGGAGTCGATCTCGCTGACGCAGAACAAGCACAAGAACAGCTATCGCGCCCAGTCCGAAGCGGTGCTGGCGCGCCAGCCGGCGGCCTATATGGCGATGATCGAGACCGCCGAGGTGGTGGCGCGCCGCTACGGCATCAGCCGAGGCGAGCAGGACGCCTATGCCTGGCGCAGCCAGCAGCGCACCGCCGAGGCGCAGCGGCGCGGCGCCTTCGACGACGAGATCGTGCCGCTGGAGACGCGCCGCGCGCTGTTCGACAAGGCCGGCGCGCTGACCGGGCACGAGACCGTGCGCCTGGCGCAGGACGAATGCAACCGGCCCGACACCACCGCCGCCAGCCTGGAAGCGCTCAAGCCGGTCTGGAGCGGCGGCCAGGCCGTGGCCGTGGGCGAGCACATCACCGCGGGCAATGCCTCGCAGCTGTCCGACGGCGCCGCCGCGGTGCTGCTGATGAGCGCCGACGAGGCGCACCGCCGCGGCCTGCGACCGCTCGGGCGCTATCGCGGCATGGCGGTGACGGGCTGCGCGCCGGACGAGATGGGCATCGGCCCGGTGTTCGCGGTGCCGAAGCTGCTGGCGCGCCATGGCATGACGGTGGCGGACGTGGGCCTGTGGGAGCTGAACGAAGCCTTTGCCTGCCAGGTGCTGTATTGCCAGCAGACGCTGGGTATCCCCGATGCGCGGCTGAACGTGAATGGCGGCGCGATCTCGGTCGGGCATCCGTTCGGCATGTCGGGCGCGCGCATGACCGCGCATGCGCTGATCGAAGGCCGGCGCCGCGGCGTGCAGCAGGCGGTGGTGACGATGTGCATTGGTGGGGGCATGGGGGCGGCGGCGCTGTTCGACGTCCTGTAAGAACCGTGTAAGTACCGCTGGTTTTCTCCCTTCTCCCATTTATGGGAGAGGGGCGGGGGAGAGGGCAGAAGTCCCAACGAAGTGATGCGTCGCGATGCTTGCCGGGCGCCTGCCCTCTCCCCCGGCCCCTCTCCCGCTAGCGGGAGAGGGGAGCTAATACTCAGAACCACTCCAAAACGGAGGAGACATCATGAAACGACTGATCGGCATCGCCATGTCGCTGGCCGTGCTCGCCACCGCGGTCTGGGCTTTCGCGCCGCGCCCGCTGCCGGCGTTCCCGGCCACCGCGCTGCGCCCGGACGGCCTGCAGGTCAACGGCATCGCCCGTGCCGGCGAGCGCCTGGTCGCCGTCGGCGAGCGCGGCAAGATCCTGTTCAGCGATGACCTGGGGCGCAGCTGGCGCCCTGCGGCAGTGGACAAGCCGCAAGGCGCCACGCTGACGCAGGTTGCCTTTGCCGACAGCCGCCAGGGCATCGCGGTCGGGCACAGCGGCCAGATCCTGCGCACCGAAGACGGGGGCGCGCACTGGCAGCAGGTTGCCTTCGATCCGGAATCGTCCGATCCACTGCTTGGCGCGCTGGCGCAGGCCAGCGGGCCCTGGTTCGCGGTGGGCAGCTTCGGCCGTTTCCTGGTCTCGCGCGACCAGGGCCGGCACTGGGAAGAGGCCGCCGGCAAGGCCATGCAGGACCGCCACCTCAACGCCATCGCCAGCGACGGGCAGGGGCGGCTGATGCTGGTCGGCGAGGCCGGGCTGGTGCTGCGTTCGACCGACGGCGGCAGCCAGTGGGAGCCGGTCAAGACCCCTTACGAAGGCTCGCTCTACGGCGTGCTGCCGCTGCGCGACGGCGCCTGGCTGGCCTTCGGCATGCGCGGCAACGCCCTGCGCAGCGACGACTTCGGCAGCACCTGGCGCGCGGCGGAGACCGGCCTCAGGACCTCGTTCTTCGGCGGCGCCGAGCTGCCCGATGGCCGCATCGTGCTGGCCGGGCAGGGCGGCGTGCTGGCGATGTCCGCCGACGGCGGGCGCCGCTTCACGGTGCTGCCGGCGGGCAGCCCGCAGACCCTGGCCGCGCTGGCCGCCACCGGCAAGGACACGCTGGCGCTCGGCGGCAATGGCGGCCTGGCCGGCGCCACGCTGGCCGCCAATCACTGAATCCGACCGACCGGACGCGAGAACCATCATGACCCGCCCCCAATCCTCCGGCCGCCTGGGCCGCTTCGTCGATGCCTGCGCCGGCGTGCTGATGCGCCGCCGCCGCCTGCTGCTGTTGCTGTGCCTGGCCGTGACCGTGGCGCTGGGCTGTTCCGCCACGCGCCTGCGGCTCGATCCCGGCTTCAACAAGATGATCCCGCTGCAGCATCCGTACATGCAGGTGTTCACCAGATACGCGAGCACCTTCTCCGGCGCCAATACCGTGCTGGTGAGCCTGCGCTGGAAGGGCGACGGCGACATCTACAACGCGGCCTTCATGGACAAGCTGCGCAATGCCACCGATGCCGTGTTCTTCATCCCCGGCGTGGACCGCTCGCGCGTGTTCTCGCTGTTCACGCCCAACGTGCGCTACACCGAGGTCACCGAAGCCGGCTTCCGCGGCGACGTGGTGGTGCCAGGGCGCTTTTCCGGCGCGCCCGACGAACTCGACAAGGTGCGGCGCAACGTGGCCCGTTCCGGCCAGATCGGCCGGCTGGTCAGCAATGACCTGAAGTCCGCGCTGATCCGCGCGGAACTGCGCGAGACCGACCCGGCCACCGGCAAGACCATCGACTACGGCTCGGTGGCGCGCCAGCTGGAGAAGATCCGCGCGCAGTTCGGCGGCACCGACGTCGAAGTCAATATCGTCGGCTTCGCCAAGCTGGTGGGCGATGTCGAGGACGGCATCGCCGGGGTGATGGGCTTCTTCGCGCTGGCGTTCGCCGTCACCGCGCTGCTGCTTTGGCTGTACACGCGCTCGCTGCGCATCACCGCGCTGGCGCTGGTGGTGGCGCTGCTGCCGGTGGCCTGGCTGCTGGGGCTGCTGCCGCTGCTCGGCTACGGCATCGACCCGATGTCGATCCTGGTGCCGTTCCTGATTTTCTCGATCGGGGTCTCGCATGCGGTGCAGATGACCAATGCCTGGAAGCAGGAAGTGGCGCAGGGCCACGGCCCCCTCGACAGCGCCAGCGCGGCCTTCCGCAAGCTGTTCATCCCGGGCACCGTGGCGCTGCTGACCAATGCGCTGGGCTTCATGGTGATCATGCGCATCGAGATCGATATCGTGCGCGAACTCGGCATCACCGCCTGCCTGGGCGTGCTGCTGATGATCGTGACCAACAAGGTGTTCCTGCCGATCCTGCTGTCGTACACGCGCCTGGAGCCGTCGGCGCTGGCGCGCTCGCGGGCGGCGCGCGGCGCCGGCCACGGCGGCATCTGGCACAGGTTCGGCGCACTGGCGCGGCCGGCGCCCGCGCTGGGCGTGTTCGTCGCGGCGCTGGCGCTGCTGGCTTTCGGCGCGATCGAATCGCGCGGCCTGAAGATCGGCGATGTCGGCACCGGCGCGCCGGAGCTGCGCGCGGACTCGCGCTATAACCGCGACAGCGCCAGCATCGTCAGCCAGTACAACATCGGCTCGGACGCGCTCACGGTGGTGGTCGAGCCCACCGGCTTCGACGACGGCTGCCTGCACTACCCGGTGATGAGCGCGGTGGAGCGCTTCGAGATGCATATGCGCGGCGTGTCCGGCGTGCAGTCGGTGGTCAGCGTGTCGTCGCTGGCCAAGGTGGTGATCGGCGCCTACAACGAGGGCAACCCGCGCTGGGAGGCGCTGCCGCGCAACAGCGCCGGCCTGAGCCAGGGCGCCAAGGCCTTCGACCCGGACAACGGCATGAACACGCCGAACTGCCAGGCGATCCAGGTGCTGATCTACACCGCCAACCACGAAGGCGCGACCATCGCCCATATCATCCGCGAGATCCGCCGCTTCAATGCCACCGACAAGACCGCCAACGTGGCCTTCCGCCTGGCGGGCGGCAATATCGGCGTGATGGCGGCGACCAACGAGGCGGTGGAAGAGGCCGAGGTGGCGATGCTGCTGGCGATCTTCGGCGCGATCACGCTGCTGTGCCTGCTGACCTTCCGCTCGTGGCGCGCGGTGCTGTGCATCATCGTGCCGCTGACGCTGGTGTCGGTGCTGTGCAATGCGCTGATGGCGCGCCTGGGCATCGGGCTGAAGGTTTCGACGCTGCCGGTCATCACGCTGGGCGTGGGCGTGGGCGTGGACTACGGCATCTACCTGTACGAGCGCATCCAGCACCAGATCCGCGAGGAAGGGCAGGCGTTGTCGCAGGCCTTTGCCGAGGCCATGCGCCAGCGCGGCTCGGCGGCGCTGTTCACCGCCCTGACGATGTGCATCGGCGTCGGCACGTGGGCCTTTGCCGCGCTCAAGTTCCAGGCCGACATGGGCATCCTGCTGGCGTTCATGTTCCTGGTGAACCTGTTCGGCGCGGTGTCGCTGCTGCCGGCGCTGGCGGCGTGGCTGGGTGTGGAGCAGGAGGAGCGCGCCCGCGCGCGCGGCCCGGCGGCCAGGCCAGCCGGGCCTGCGCCTGGCGGCGAGGCGGGCCCGGTGACGCCTGGCCTGAAGTCCGATGCAATCTGAACCCCGGGCCTGAACCCCGCCACCGGAGAGACCGCATGCCCGAGATCCAGACCACCGCCGCGCCGGCGTTCTCGCCGCTTCGCCTGGGCCCGCTGACGCTGCGCAACCGCTTTATCAAGGCCGGCGCCAATGAAGGCATGACGCCGCACGGCCTGCCGACCCGGGCGCTGGTCGAGCATCATCGCGAGCTCGCGGCCGGCGGCGTCGGCATGACCACGGTGGCCTACGCGGCGGTTGCCGACGACGGACTGACCTTCGCGCACCAGCTCTGCATGCGCGCGGAGCAGGTGCCGCACCTGCGCGTGCTGACCGACGCGGTCCATCGCGAAGGCGCGGCAGCCTGCCTGCAGATCACCCACGCGGGCTCGTTCACCACCATGCGCCACGGCGGAAGCCGCGCGCCCGTCAGTGCCTCGTCGGGTCTCAATGCCTTCGGCATGATGCATGGCGTGTATTTCCAGCGCGCCATGCGCGCGCCGGACATGGACCGCGTGGCCGGCCAGTTTGCCGCGGCGGCGCGGCTGGCGCGCGAAGCCGGCTTCGACGCGGTCGAAATCCACATGGGCCATGGCTATCTGCTCAACCAGTTCCTGTCGCCGCTGAGCAACCGCCGGCGCGATGCCTTCGGCGGCAGCGTGGAGAACCGGACCCGCTTTCCGGCCGCGGTGCTGCGCCAGGTGAAGGATGCCGTCGGCGCCGAACTTGCGGTGTGCTGCAAGCTCAGCGTCAGCGACGCCGTGGCGGGCGGCAACCAGCCAGAGGACTCGGCGCTGACCGCGCGTTTGCTGGAAGCGGAAGGCGCGGATTTGCTGACCCTCAGCGGCGGGCGCAACGTGGAAAGCCCGTGGGCGCTGTTCGGCAGCCCGATGCCGACCGCGCAGATGAAGGCCGCCGCACCGACCGCACTGGCGCGCCTGGGCATCACCATGCTCGAGAAACGCACCCCGCGCGACCTGGCCTTCCGCGAACTGTATTTCCTGGAAGCCTCGCGCGTGGTGCGCCAGGCGGTGCGGATGCCGCTGGCCTATGTCGGTGGCGTCAAGTCGCTCGACAACGTCGCGCAGCTGATGGGGGAGGGCTTCGACGCCGTGGCCCTGGCGCGCGCGCTGATCCACGACCCGGCGCTGGTCGCCGGCTGGCGCGACGGCGCGCTGCAACGGTCGGCTTGCGACAGCTGCAACGGCTGCGTGGCGCGCATCTACGACCCCGCCGGGGTCAGCTGCGTGCATGGCCGGGGCAACGACCCGGCGCTGACCCGCATGGTTGCGCTGCAGTAGTCCGATGGGACGATGAGGCCCGGGCTGGACGCCCCTATCTTGAAGGTCCCACGGGATTTCAAGGAGACAGACGCCATGAGCGTACAAGGCTACAAGATCGAATCGCGCCCGCCCGAGGCCCGCTACGCGCGCGGCTGGCATTGCCTGGGCCTGGCCGAAAGCTACCGCGACGGCAAGCCGCACACGCTGGACATCTTCGGCAGGCGCCTGGCGGCATTTGCCGACTCGACCGGCGCCATCCGCGTGATCGACGGCCACTGTCCGCACATGGGCGCCGACCTCAGTACCGGCACCGTGCAGGGCGACAACCTGGTGTGCCCGTTCCACGGCTGGCAGTGGGGCGGCGATGGCGGCTGCAAGTCGATCCCCTACTGCAAGCGGGTGCCGCCGAAGGCGCGCATCGGTGCCTGGGAAACCTGCGAGCAGAACCACCTGCTGTTCATCTGGCACGACCCCGAGGGCCGGCCGGCCCCGCCCGAAGTCGCGATTCCGCGCATCGACGCGTGCTTCTCGGAGGAGTGGTCCGACTGGGCCATGGACGAGATGGTGATCCGCACCAACTGCCGCGAGCTGGTCGACAACATCTCCGACATGGCGCATTTCGGCGTGGTCCATGGCGCCCCGGTCGACTACTTCGCCAACCTGTTCGAGAACCACAAGGCCACCCAGCTGATGATCGGGCGCAGCGCCAGGCTGTCGGGCGACTCCCGGCTGACGGCACTGTCCACATACTTCGGTCCGGCCTACCACATCACCGACATGAGCGGCCGCATGGGCGACCAGGAAATCCATTCGGTGCTGCTGAACTGCCATGTGCCGATCGACCTGAACAGTTTCGTGCTGCGCTACGGCGTGCTGGTCAAGAAGGTGCCCGGGCTGTCCGATGAAAAGAACCGTGCCATGGCGCAAGCCTATGTCGACCAGGCCCGCGCCGCGTTCTACGAGGACGTGGCGATCTGGGACAGCAAGATCCGCATCGACAACCCGCTGCTGTGCGAAGGCGATGGGCCGATGTACCAGATGCGGGAGTGGTATCAGCAGTTCTACACGGATGTGGAGCAGGTGAAGCCCGGCAGCGTGGCGCGGCGCGTGGTCGAGCTCAATCCGGGGCATATCGAGCCGCCGGTGCTGCGGCACGTGTTTGAAGGGTGAGGCTGGCGGTCTTTTGGCCGGATGACTTGCTACCTGGCCGGGCGGCAAGCGGGCAGGGATTTGTGCGCCGGCCTTCGTGGATGCGCCGGTCCTCTCCCCCGACCCTCTCCCGCGCGCTGTATGGACCGGGGACATGGGTAACACATGTGCCAGGACATGGGTAACAGTCCAGTCTCCAGTTTAATCGGCCTGCTGTAGGTCTATTGTGGCGACCTTTTGATGGCAGAAGTAGACGTCAAAGGTGCCGTCCAGATCCACGCGAGGGCGCAGCGCTACGGGCGTTCCGACCAAGGCTCGTCCGACCCGGAACGTCTTTCCTCGGAAGCAGATGCGCCCGCCGTCGCCTACCTTTCGCACGATGTCATTGCTGCCGTACTCGATGGGCGGGAGTTCGCGCGGCATCGCCCGTGGGCTAGGCGCATAGCGGCTTGCGGGGGTCTCCATATCCAGCGCGTGGTGGGGGCGCTTGAAGTTGTACACGTGGCGCCAATGGCTGAAGTGATGCTGGGCATCGTCCAGATCCCGGAAACGCTGGTTGGCCAACAGCTCAGCCTGCATGGTTCGATGGAAGCGCTCGTCCTTACCGTTGGTCTGAGGATGGCCAGGTCGGCTATGACTGAGCCGCACGCCCAGGCGAATCAGCCACGCGCCCAGCGTGGTTAATGCTCGGGGCACAGGAGAACCCCAGGGCGGGCCGTTGTCTGCATTGATCCGTTCGGGCAGCCCATAGCGCGCAAAAGCCATCTCTAACGCTTCCTGTACGGATTCAAACTGTTCGTTGCCCAAGGCCTTGAGCAGCACATTGAACCGGGAGTGATCGTCCAAGACCGTGAGCGGGTGGCACCTCTGCGTGTCGGTAGCGAAGTGGCCTTTGAAGTCAATTTGCCATGGTCCATACAGCGCGCGGGAGAGGGCGGGGGTGAGGGCCAGCGTATCCACGAAGGGGCGCCCCAGGAGCCATGCACGCGCTGTTGCTCCAGAACCGAGGCTGCCAAACTAACTCGAAGTCCCGAACACGCTTCACGGCGAGGATGCGTTTCGGTGATTGGCTATTGGCTGGCCGGTCAGGCTAGGGCAGGATGCTGCGTCCGTATGGGAAGGCGAGATGTCATATCGCGTCACACGCCGTGGCGCGGGAGACTGAGGCTGTCATCGAACAACGGTGACCGAGTGTGGAAACTCGAAGCCTTACCCCCGGGCAATCGCTGTTGCGGTTGCCCGCGTCCGCATACGCGCGCACCCACCTCCATGGCGGGCCGGGCGAGGCAGCCAACAGGCTGACCGGGATTGGGGTAAGTACCCGGTTTCCACCCTCGTCGTCAGGCCCGCCGCCCTCCATTAGCGTCGTGCGGTGGACCTTCACGCAACGATAGGAGGTCCTATGTCGGAAATCGATCTATCCTCGGCGCGGTACAGTCTTTTGGCTGTGGCAGCCGGTATTGACGGGGTGCTTGCCTTGCTGGAACAGCAGAGCGAATGGTGGGAAGGGGGCTTTGGCGCGTTTTGCTTGCTGGGGTTGGTGAAGGCGCAGTTGGAGCGGGTGTTGGAGACGGAGTTGCCGGCTTCTTAATGTGGGCCGCATTGAAATCGAAGAGAACCCAAAAAAAGGGCGCCCCAAAAGGAGCGCCTCCATCCCGTCACGATCCAATCATGTCCCCGACCCGCGCGCCGCGTCGGGAGAGAAAAACGCCTCGTTGAACTCCGGGCTGTTGTTCAGCTTGGCCATCGGCCCTTCGTTGGTCAGGCGGTCGGCCAGGTAGGCGCCGGAGATCAGGTCATGGTAGAAGACCGTGGCCGCGGAGAAGCGGCGCGCATCGTAGGCATAGACCAGCGCCTGCAGGTTGGTGCGCCACAGCTGGCCGCGGCCGTCGTAGTTGTCGGCGGCAACCGATTGCCAGGTATCTTCGTCGAGATACAGCACGCGCTTCGCATACTGGTGGCGGAAGCCGGATTTCAGCGTTGCCTCCAGGATCCATACCCGATGCAGCTCATAGCGCATGACCTCCGGATTGGCGTGGCCGTTGGTCAGCAGGTCCTTGTACTTGACCGAGGCGCTCATCAGCTTGTACGTGTGGTAAGGGACGTAGAACTCCTTCTTGCCGACGATCTTCCAGTTGTAGCGCTCGCCGGATCCGTTGAACAGGCGGTCGTCGTCCACCGTGCGGAAGCCGCCGGGGCCCTGGGGCTGGTCGAAGCCGAATTCCGGCGCCTGGCGCACGCGCCGGGTGCCCGGGTTGTAGATCCACGTACGGTTGGTGTCCGAGCCTTCCTGGTCCCAAACGGCATAGCCGACGATCACCTGGCCGCGGTCACGCAAGGGCAGGTCGGTGGCGGTGCGGAAGAAGGTGCGCTCGTTGAGCGGGTTGTTGGGCTCGAACTTGCCGCTGTTTCGCGGCGAAAAGATGTTGTACGAGACGCGTCCCCATGCGATCGAGCCGTTCGGATAGACCACGGCCTGGTCGTACTGCGCCTTCTCGGTGCCGATGGCCGCCGAGAAGCGCTGGTTCCACAGCAGTTCCATGGCGGTCTTCGGGATCGGGTAGGGAACCTGGGGGCCGGCGTCCTTCAAGCCGTTGCCATCGCTTGTCATGCTGACGGTGGTGGCGTAGGTGCGGATGTCCTTGTAGGCGCCGTCCTCGAAGCGGAAGTCGCGATGGCTGGGGTACACCGGCATCTTGAAGGTGTCGGGGTACTTCTTGAACAGCGCTTTCTGGCCTTCGGTCAACCGCTCGGCATACTGCGCCATGTTCTGCGCGGTGATGACGAACAGCGGCTTCTCGTCGGCATACGGGTCCGGATAGCGGTCGCCGCGCTGATACTTGACGTGGGGCGGCGCACCCAGCCACTTTCCGCTCCACGCCGGCACATCGCCGTCCTTGCTGGCGGCGCGCTCGGCGCCCATCGGCGTGAGGTTGCCGTCAAGCTGCTTGAGTTCTTCCGGGGTGACCTTCGCCCACGATGCCGCGGCCAGTGCCATGCTGGTCACCAGCAGGCCGCCGCGCAGCAGTCGATGTGTAGTGGATGTCATTGCAGTCTCGCTCCTAGGGAATGGCCGGCGACGTCCGTGCCTGTGGTCACAGGGTAGTGACCGTGCCGCGGCCGGGAATCGTTGGAACGGACTAGTGGATTTCCCCTAGGCGGGGGAGCTGGCAACAAAAAGGCCGGGCAAGTGCCCGGCCTCAGGAGTTCTGTCCGATGGTCGTGTGTCGCGGGCTTGCTCCCCTCTCCCATAAATGGGAGAGGGAAGACAACAATCGGCCTTGGTCAGGTTCAAGCCTCCATCACTTCCCCAAAACGCTGCAGATGGTAGTCGCTGTCGCCCAGCAGCTGGTCCAGCATGGTCAGGCGCTTGAAGTAGTCGCCCACCGACAGCTCGTCGGTCATGCCCATGCCGCCGTGCAGCTGCACCGCCTGCTGGCCGACAAAGCGGCCGGCGCGGGCCACCGTCACCTTGGCGGCCGACAGCATGCGGCGGCGCGCGGCGGGGTCGGTTTCATCCAGCGCCTGCGCGGCGACGTAGGCCATCGACAGCGCCAGTTCCTTCTGCACCAGCATGTCGGCCATGCGGTGCTGCAGCGCCTGGAAGCTGGCCAGCGGCTTGCCGAACTGCTGGCGCGTGCCCAGGTACTCGCCGGTGATCTGGATCAGTTTTTCCATCGCGCCCGCGCCCTCGGCGCACAGCGCGGCGATGCCGTGCTCCAGGCCGACGCCGAGCGCCGCCAGGCCGTCGGCGGGCTGGCCCACCAGCGCGCTGGCCGGCACGGTGACGTTCTGCAGCGACAGGTCGGCGGCGCGCAGGCCGTCGATGGTGGGGTAGGCGGTCACACCCAGGCCCTTGCTGTCGCGCGGCACCAGGTACAGCGCGATCTCGTTGCTGCCCGATACCCGCGCCGTCAGCAGGTAGGCGTCGGCGGCGGCGCCGTGCCAGACCACGCTCTTGGTGCCGCTGATCACATAGCCGTCGCCGCTGCGCTCGGCGCTGGCGCGGGCCGATTCCGGGCGGTAGCGCGTGGTCGGCTCCAGGTAGGCCAGCGTGACGATGCGCTCGCCCGAGGCGATCGCGGGCAGCCATTCCTGCTTCTGCGCGTCGCTGCCGTGGGCCGACAGGATGGCGGCGGCCATCACGCCGCTGGGCGTGACCGGCTCCAGCACCAGGCCGCGGCCCAGCTCGCGCTGCACCACCAGCTGGCTGGCCGGGCCTTCGCCGAAGCCGCCGAAGTCGGCCGGCACGGTCAGGCCCAGCACGCCCATTTCGGCCAGCTTGTTCCACACGTCGCGGTCCAGGCTCTCGCCCTGGCGCGCGCTCTTGCGGCGGGCCTCGAAGGTGTATTCGGTATCGATGAAGCGACGCAGGCTGTCCGCCAGCATCTGTTGCTCTTCGCTGTAGGTGAAGTCCATGTCAGCTATCCCTTCAGAAACCCAGGATCATCTTGGAGATGATGTTCTTCTGCACTTCGGTCGCGCCGCCGTAGATCGAGGTCTTGCGCATGTCGTAGTACGTGGAGGCGGCGGGGGCGGCCCACTCGGGGCCGGACACCGGCTGCGTCGCGCCGGGCTCGAGCCAGTCGGGCGAATACGGCCAGGCGTTGGGGCCAGCGACTTCCATCATCAGCATGGCCAGGTCCTGCTGCACCTCGGAGCCGCGGATCTTGACGATCGACGCTTCCGGCCCAGGCGTGCCGGCGGCCTGCGTGGCAACGCGCAGCAGCAGCATTTCCAGCGCCATGATGTCCATCTCGACGTGCGCGATCTTGTCGCGCATGCGCACGTCTTCGATCAGCGGGCGGCCGGCGCCGTCGGTGGTCTGGCTGGCGTAGTGCTTGAGCTGGCGCAGCTCGCGGTGGCAGTGGCCGATGCCGGCAATGCCGGTGCGCTCGTGGCCGAGCAGGTACTTGGCATAGGTCCAGGCGCGGTTCTCTTCGCCGACGAGGTTCTCGACCGGCACTTCGACGTCCTCGAACCAGGTCTCGTTGACGTCATGGCCGCCGTCGAGCGTGGTGATCGGGCGCACCGTCACGCCCGGCGACTTCATGTCGATCAGCAGCATCGAGATGCCTTCCTGCGCCTTGGCCTCGGGATCCGTGCGCACCAGGCAGAAGATCCAGTCGGCAAAGTGGGCCATCGTGGTCCAGGTCTTCTGGCCGTTGACGATGTACTTGTCGCCCTTGCGTACCGCGCGCGTCTTCAGCGAGGCCAGGTCGGAACCCGAGCCCGGCTCGGAGTAGCCCTGGCACCAGAAGTCTTCCACGCCCGGGATGCGCGGCAGGAAGCGCTGCTGCATCGCGGGGCTGGCGTACTTCATCAGCACCGGGCCGATCATGGTCAGGCCGAACGGCAGCAGGCGCGGCGCGCCGGCACGGAAGGTCTCGATCTCGAAGATCAGGCGCTGCAGCGCGGTCCAGCCGGTGCCGCCCCACTGCTTCGGCCAGGTCGGTGCGCCCCAGCCCTGCGCCTGCAGGATGCGGTGCCAGCGGACGTAGTCGTCCTTCTCCACGCGCTGGTGGTTGAGCACCTTGTTGCGGATGTCTTCCGGCAGTTTGGCCTGCACGAAAGCGCGGACCTCCTCGCGGAAGGCCTGTTCCTCGGCGGTGAAACGCAAATCCATCTGAATGTCCCCTGTGGTACGCGGGCCGCGCGACGCTGCTGCGCTGAATGCTGGTGCCGCGTGGTTGTGCAGCGCGCCATCGCGCCAGCCCTTGCTGTGCCGGCCGATTGTATTGGCCGCCCGTGATTCGTTGCTTTATCAATACTGAAGGTGTCCTTCGCTCGGGTGGAACCAACGGCGCCCGGCAGCGCCTGCCATGGCGCGATGGGGCCGCCCCCGGCGTGGACGAACACGACCTTAGTGAATTCCAAATGGCTGTGGCGCAGGGCTTGCCGCAAACTGATGCAGCCAGTTTCATGTGGCCGGGTGCATTCCGCCGCATATCCGACTCAGCTCGCATTCGAGAGATCCACCAGCACCATGTCTTCCTTCCGCCCCGCATTCATCCACGAGATCCCCGCCCACTGGGCCGCGCAGACGCCGCAGGCCCCTTGCCTGTACGAGAACGGCGCCGTCATCAGCTACGGCGAGCTGTGGCGGCGCATCGAAGCGGCCCGCGACTGGCTGGCGCAGCAGGGCGTGGGCGAGGGCGACCGCGTCAT
Organism: Cupriavidus taiwanensis; assembly: GCF_900250115.1. Taxonomy (NCBI): domain Bacteria; kingdom Pseudomonadati; phylum Pseudomonadota; class Betaproteobacteria; order Burkholderiales; family Burkholderiaceae; genus Cupriavidus; species Cupriavidus taiwanensis. The sequence continues at coordinate 653,236 of NZ_LT984804.1, forward strand.
GGTGGTCGGCGAGAACTGCAACGAGATGGTGGTGACGCTGTTCGCCTGCAGCCTGCTGCATGCCTGGCCGATCAATGTCAACGCGCGCCTGTCCGCGCGCGAGATCGACAATATCCGCGACCACGCGCAGCCGGCGCTGGTGCTGTTCACCGGCCATGTTTCCGACGTGGCCGCGGCGCACGGCGAGCGGCTGGGCGCGCAGGCCACCGGCTGCGCGGTCTATGACGATGGCATGCGGGTCGCGCGCGCGGCCAGCGCACCGAAGCGCGAACCTGCCGAACTGGCCCGCCGCGTCGCCACGCTGATCTATACCTCCGGCACCACTGGCGCGCCCAAGGGCGTGATGGTGCCGCACGCCGGGCTGACCCAGTTCGCGCGCATCTCCGCCACTTCGCGCGACCTGGGTCCGGCCGACGTGGCCTACGGCGCGCTGCCGATGTCGCATATCTTCGGCATTGCCACGGTGCTGATGGCCACGCTGTACGGCGGCGCCAGCCTGTTCCTGCGCCCGCGCTTCGACGCCAATGAAGTGTTCGAGGCCCTGGCTGCGCCCGGCGTCACCATCCTGCAGGGCGTGCCGACCATGTTCACGCGCATCATGGCGGTGGCGCCCGCGCTGGGCGCGAAGCCCGGCGCCTATCCGCGCCTGCGCTACCTCTATACCGGCGGCGCGCCGCTCGATCCCACGCTCAAGCGCGACGTCGAGACGCTGTTCGGCCAGCCGCTGCACCACGGCTACGGCATCACCGAATATGCCGGCTCGCTCTTCATCACGCGCATGGACGCGCCGCGCGGCGATTGCTCGGCGGGCTATATCGTCGAAGGCGTGGAGATCGTCATCACCGATGCCGAAGGCAAGCCGCTGCCCGCCGGCGAACGCGGCCAGATCCGCGTGCGCGGCCCGGGCGTAATGGTCGGTTACTACCGCAATCCCGAACAGACGGCCGAGGCGCTGCTGCCCGGCGGCTGGCTCAATACCGGCGACCTCGGCTATCTCGACGCCGACGGCGCGCTGTTTATTTCCGGCCGTTCCAAGGACCTGATCATCCGTTCCGGCTTCAACGTGTATCCGATCGAAGTGGAGTCGGTGATCAACGCCTTTGCCGGCGTGCGCCAGTCCGCCGTGGTGGGGCGCACCACGGCTGATGGCAACGAAGAGGTAGTGGCCTTCATCGAGCTGCAGGAAGGCGCCGAGCTGGACCGCAAGGCGCTCGACACCTACCTGCGCGAAAGCCTGGCGCCGTACAAGCGTCCGGCCGAAGTCCGCACTGTCGACGTGATTCCGACCACGGCGAGCGGCAAGCTGCTCAAGCAGCCGCTGCGCGCCATGCTCGACTGAAGCCCCCGGGGCGCGAGGCCCCGGGGCACTAAAGCCATCCTGGAGGAGAACACCAATGAAAACATGGAAGACGCTGGCGGCGCTGACTGCCACGCTGCTGCTGCAAGGCGCGGCATGGGCCACCGATGCCTATCCGTCGCGCCCGGTCAAGCTGCTGGTGGGCTACGCGCCCGGCGGCCCGGTCGACACCGCCGCGCGCATCTACGCCGAGCAGCTGGGCCGCGTGCTCAAGCAGCCGGTGGTGGTCGACAACCGCGCCGGCGCCAGCGGCGCGATCGCCGCCGACATGACCGCCAAGGCGGCCCCGGACGGCTACACGCTGTACTTCGTCGCCAGTCCCACCATGACCATGACCCCGCTGATCCAGCACTCGGTCAACTTCAATCCGGTCAAGGACTTCACCTACATCGGCCTGATCACCGACTACACCAACGTGCTGCTGGTGAACAAGGACTTCCCGGCAAAGAACGTCGGCGAGCTGGTCGCCTACGCGCGCAAGAACCCCGAGGGCGTGTCGTTCGGCTCGGCCGGCGTGGGGGCGTCCAACCACCTGTCGGCGGAATTGCTGGCGCAGATGAACAACGTGAAGATGCTGCACGTGCCGTACAAGGGCAACGCGCCGGCGATGGCCGACGTGATGAGCGGCAAGGTCACCTTCATGTTCGATATCACCGGCACCGCCATCGGCCATATCAACGGCGGCAAGGTGCGCGCGCTGGCGGTCACGTCGAAGACCCGCAACCCGGCGCTGCCCAACGTGCCGACCATGATCGAGTCGGGGCAGAAGGACTATGACCTGACCGGCTGGTATGCACTGGTGGGACCGCAGAAGCTGCCGGCCGATGTGGTCGACAAGCTGGTCAAGGCGCAGAAGGCGGTGGGGGAGGATGCTGCCTTCCGGCAACGGATGACCGCGGGGGGTTATGACGTCAATATCAGTACGCCCAAGGCCCTTGGGGACCGGATTCAGCGGGAGCTGGCGTTGTGGGGTGGGGTGGTGAAGAAGGCGGGGATACAGGCGGATTGAGCGCTTGTGGATGTTGCGGAAAAGCCGGCGAAACGCCGGCTTTTTCGTTTTCGGAGACGGTTGCGGGCTACGCAGCTTGCCCGTGATTACGCAAGAGACAATTGTCGTGACGCTGTCACGACAATTGATTGGTCGCATTTCGTAGCGCTGCTGCCGCTGAAAGCAGTGGCAATAGCGATAGCCTTCACTTCGTTGATACTCCCGCCCTCTCCCTAACCCTCTCCCGCAAGCGGGAGAGGGAGTACGCAAGCGGGAGTTGGAAAGTCGGAGCAAATGAATGCGCTGAGAGCTTGCTTGTCGTCGCCGGGTTTGCGCCCCTCTCCCGCTTGCGGGAGAGGGGCGGGGGAGAGGGCCGGCGGTGGCAATAGCGACGCCCTTCACTTCGTTGACGCTCCGGCCCTCTCCCCAACCCTCTCCCGCAAGCGGGAGAGGGAGTACGCAAGTGGCAGTTTGAAAGCCGGGGCAAATGAACGTACTGAGAGTTTGCTTGCCGTCGCCGGTTTGCTCCCCTCTCCCGCTTGCGGGAGAGGGGCGGGGGAGAGGGCCGGCGCATCCACGAAGTCAGGTCGAAATCATCCCAGCGCCTTCAGGGACTCGCCAGCCATCGAGGCAACGCCTGTCAACCATGGCGCGTGCCTTCGCCAAAGCACGGCTTCTCTGCCATGAAAACTTTGGCAACTTCTGCGATTGACCTGACGTATCCATCCTTCACAATCTGCGCCTTGAGTGTGAACGACAAGCGGCTCTAGACTGGGTGGTCTTCTGACACAGCAGGAGCCGGGAATGAGAACCTGGTTGCGCTACCTCTTCTTCTACCTTACGGAGGTCAACATGCACCAGTCCAACATCGAATCCGACGTCTTCATCCCGCTCCGACTTGATGATTCCCTTTCGCGGTTCAGCCCCGAAACCCGCCGTGCGGCGCGCGAGGATGCGCTGCCTGTTCCCCGGCAGCTCTTGCTATTGAATCTGTTGGATCAAGCCGATGCGATTGCGCGAGGGACAGCCTGCGTGCTGACGTTGGTGACCCACAGCGAATGCGATGCGCAGGAAGAGGGAAGCGTAGCCTTGCAGGCGGCTACGTTGGATGCGTTGCGAGGGCTGTGTCAGGCGTCCCTTGGATTGCTGGCCGACAGGGTAGAAGATGTCGCGGAGGGAATTGAGGAGGCGATGGTCGGGTAGCCAATCGCGGCCGGTCGCTGATTCACTGAGGTGGCAGGCGCCGTTGGTGTCCATTGTAGGCACCGCCTGACTTGGCCGACCGCTTGTTTACTCCCTCTCCCGCTTGCGGGAGAGGGTTGGGGTGAGGGCCGGAGCCTCTACGAAGTCAAGCCTGCGGCATGCCACCGCCTGCCCTCACCCCCTGCCCCTCTCCCGCAAGCGGGAGAGGGGAGCAAACCGGCGGAGCGGATAAGGCTTCAGGCTCTTACCCCTCCACCTCCGCCCAACCCTGCATCGCCTGCCCGCCAGCATCATCCCCCGTCCACAGCACCAGCCGCCCCGGCTCCGCCGGATCGGCGGCGCCACCAACGGTAATGGTGTCCTGATCAAACAGCGGCGCCAGCCCCCGGAACCCAAAGCGCTTCACGCGCGCCTGGGGCTGCTCGCGCGCCACCAGGTCCAGCATCAGCATGGCCTGCATCGGCCCGTGCACCACCAGCCCGGGATAGCCCTCCACGTCGCGGGTATAGCTGCGGTCATAGTGAATGCGGTGGCCGTTGAAGGTCAGCGCGGAATAGCGGAACAGCATCACCGGGTCGGCCTGCAGCGTGCGCTGCCATTGCGCGGTGTGTTCCAGGCGCGGGCGCGGCGGCTGCGGCTTGGACGGGTCCGGCATGGCGCGGTAGACGATGTCGTGGCGCTCGTTGACGGCGGTCTTGCCGTTGACGGTCAGCGCATGGTCGACCGCGACGAACCACAGTTCACCGCTGCGGCCGGTCTTGTACTGCACGTCCTTGATGGTGGAGGTGCGGGTGACGGTATCGCCGATATGCAGCGGATGGCTGAAGCTCAGCTCGCTGCCGGCCCACATGCGGCGCGGCAGCGGCACCGGCGGCATGAAGCCGCCCAGCGTGGGGTGGCCGTCGCGGCCCAGTTCGTGCTGCGGGGCGCGCGGCAGGAAGTAGAGCCAGTGCCACAGCGGCGGCAGCGGACCGGCGGCGATGGCTTCGGGATCGAGGTCGAAGGTGGCGGCGAGGCCGGCGACCGGTTCCGGCGACAGCGTTTCGGTGCGCGATTCGCTGCGGCCGATCCAGCCGCGCAGGCGTTCGAGTTCGGAGGTGGCGTCAGTCATGGCATTGAGCCTTGTCATGCGTAAGGGTTGTCGATTGGCGGTCTATTGCGCCAGCGCCAGCAGCCGGCGGGCCTGTTCGATCACGGGACGGTCGACCATTTTGCCGTCGACCTGCACGGCATGGCTGCCGCTGGCGGTAGCGTCGAGCACGCGGCGGGCCCAGTCCAGCTGTTCTGCGCTGGGCAGGAAGCCGGCGCGCACCGCGCCAAGCTGCGCCGGATGGATGCACAGCTTGCCGGCAAAGCCGAGTTCGCGCGCGTAGGCGACGTCGCCGGCGAGCACGGCTTCATCCTTCAACGCGGTGGTCACGCCGTCTACCGGCGGCGGCAGCCCGGCCACGCGCGAGGCCAGCACGATGCGCGCGCGCGCGAACGCCAGCGCGTCGCGGCTATGGCTGCAGCCCAGGTCGACCGCATAGTCGAGCGAGCCGAACGCCAGGCGCGCCACGCCGCCGGCCGATGCCACGGCGTCGACCTGGTGCAGGCCGAGCGCGGTCTCGATGATGGCGACCAGTTCGCCCTGCGGGTTGATCGCCTGCAGGGCCTGCGCGATGGTGCGCAGCGCGGCGGCATCCTCGGCCTTGGGCACCAGCAGCCCGGCCAGCGCCGTGCCGGCAGGCAAGCCGCGCAGCCAGGCCAGGTCGGCGGCAAAGGCGGGCGAGGCGCTGTCGTTGATGCGCACGAAGGCGTTGGCGCCGGGCCGGCCGGCCAGCCATGCGGCGATGGCTGCGCGCGCGGCGGGCTTGGCGTCCGGATGGACCGCGTCCTCGAGGTCGAGGATCATCACATCGGGGCCGGCGGCGGCGGCCTTGTCGAAGCGCTCGGGCCGGTCGCCCGGCACGAAAAGGTAGGTGACGGCAGTGGACATCGGCGTTCTCAGCGTGCGGCGGGGAGCCAGTCGTTGACGTTCGGCGCCTGCTCCAGCGCCCATACGCGCGCGATGATGGCGCGCATCTCGGCCTCGCTCGCGCCCTGGCGGAACGCTCCCAGCTGCAGCGCCTTGGCTTCCAGTTCCGGGCGTGACAGCGTGTTGTCGGGATCGCCCTTGGGCACGTCGACGCGCGCGGCCAGCGTGCGGCCGTCGGTGGTCCTGGCGGTCACGCGGCCGATCCACTGGCGCGGGTAGGCGGCGTTGATCTCGGCATCCAGTTCCATCTCGACCTTGCCACGGAACGCGGCCACCGCGGGGTCCTGCAGCGCATGCTGCTCGAACTCGCCCAGGCCGGCATGGCCGTGCACGGCCACCAGCCCAAGCACCGTGCCCATCGAGAACTTGGCCTGGTGGATGGTGGCGGGATTGACCACGGGGCCGAGCACGTCGATGGCGCCCTGGTGCACGTGCGTGGTGACGCTGGCGATCTGGTCGGCGGCAACGCCTTCGCTCTGCATCAGTGCCTTCAGCGCATCGGCGGCGGGGTGGGTGTGGCGGCACGAGGCGAAGAACTTGAACGAAGTCTCGGCGGTGGCCCAGCGCGTGCCCAGGCCATCGGTCAGGCAGGCGGGATTGGCATCGCTCGACATGCCGGCGGCCATGCCCTGCGCGCCCTCGAGGATCTGCTTCGCGCCGGTGAAGCCGGCGCGCGCCAGCCAGGCCGACTGCAAACCATCGGCGGCGGCCTTGGCGGTGTGCAGCTGCTTGGAGTCGGCGGCGTCGCGCAGGAATTCCCACAGGCCGGCGGCCTGGGTGCCGGCCGAGCCCAGCGCCTGGTTGATGCCGTCGGCATCGAGGCCGAACAGCTTGGCCACCGCGGCGGCGGCGGCCAGCGTGCCGACGGTGCCGGTGGTGTGGAACACGCGGTAGTGCGAGCGGCCCATGAATTCGCCGATGCGGATGCCGGCTTCATAGCCGGCGATCGAGGCCATCAGCACCTCGGCGCCGGTCTTGCCTTCGGCCTGCGCGGCCGCGACCACGGCCGGGAACACTACCGCGGCCGGATGCAGCACCGAGCCGTTGTGCACGTCGTCCTGCTCGACCACGTGCGAGGAGGCGCCGTTGATCAGCGCGGCAAAGTAGGGCGAGGTGCGGCGGCGGTCGACCAGCACTTCGGCGGCGCCGTCCGACGGGCCCATGGCCGCGGCGAATTCCTGGAGCTTGCGCACGGCCGGGGCATCCTTGCCGGCGATGGCTGAGGCAATCCAGTCGAGGAACAGGTCCTTGGTGCGCTCGATCACGGGCGCGGGCACGTCGGCCAGCTTGAGGTTGGCCAGGAATTCGCAAAGCTGGCGGGTCGGGTAAGTGGTGTCTGCGGCTTGGCTCATGCCGGCTCCGAAGATTGAACAGTGCTTGCGGAAAGAATAGAGCGCCCGGCTTGCCCGGGCGCCGTGGTCAGCTCAGATGGTGCGCTTGTCGGCCAGGGCGTCGATGTCGGTCTCGCCGTAGCCCAGCTCGGCCAGGATGCTGCGGCTATGCGCGCCCAGCGCCGGCACGTCGCCCATGACGGGCTCGACGCCCGACAGGTTGGCGGGCGGCAGCAGCGCGCCGATCGGGCCGTTCGGCGTATTGACTTCGCGCCAGCGCTGGCGCGCCTGCAGCTGCGGATGGCTCCAGACCGCTTCAATGTCGTTCATCGGCGCATTGGCGATCTGCGCCTGGTCCAGCAGCGCCTCGGCCTGCGCCACCGTCAGCGCGGCAAGGCGCGCTTCGATCAGCGCAGTCAGCTCGGCGCGGTTGCGCACGCGCGCGGTATTGCTGGCATAGCGCTCGTCCTGCGCCAGCGCGCGGTCGCCGAGCACGATCTCGCAGAAATTGGCGAACTCGCGTTCGTTCTGCACGCTGAAGATCACGCTGCCATTGCTGGTGCGATGCACGCCGTACGGGGCGATGGTCGGATGCGAGGCGCCGACGCGTGCCGGCGTGGTGCCGCCGTAGTGGCCGAAGTAGAGCACCTGGTTCATCCACTCGGCCATCGCCTCGAACATGGTCACCTGCACGCGCAGGCCCTTGCCGGTGCGGCCGCGCTGCAGCAGCGCCGACAGGATGCCGCTGTACGCGTACATGCCAGCCGAGATGTCGGCGATCGAGACCCCGGCGCGCGAGGGCTCGTTGGGGCCGCCGGTCAGGCCCACCAGGCCGGCGGCGGCCTGGATCAGCAGGTCATAGGCCTTCTTGTCGCGATAGGGGCCCGAGTCGCCGTAGCCGGAGATGTCGCAGACGATCAGTTTCTCGTACTTGCCGTGCAGGGTGTCGAAATCCAGGCCCATGCGGGCAGCAGCCCCGGGGGCGAGGTTCTGCACCAGCACGTCGGCGTCGGCCAGCAGGCGGTGCAGGATGGCCTGCGCTTCGCTGTCCTTCAGGTCCAGGGCCAGGCTTTCCTTGCCCCGGTTGAGCCAGACGAAGTAAGAGGCCTGGCCGTGCACGGACTGGTCATAGCCGCGCGCGAAATCGCCCACGCCGGGACGCTCGACCTTGATCACGCGCGCGCCCAGGTCGGCCAGCTGGCGCGTGGCGAAGGGCGCGGCCACGGCGTGCTCGAGCGAGACCACGCGGATGCCGTCGAGCGGGCGGATGCCTTGTGAGGAGTGGGACATTAGGGTTCTCAGAACGAACGCGGCAATTCGAGCACATGCTCGGCCACGTAGGACAGGATCAGGTTGGTGGAAATCGGCGCCACCTGGTACAGGCGGGTTTCGCGGAACTTGCGCTCGATGTCGTACTCGGCGGCAAAGCCGAAGCCGCCGTGCGTCTGCAGGCAGACGTTGGCCGCTTCCCACGAGGCATCGGCGGCGAGCAGCTTGGCGATATTGGCTTCCTTGCCGCACGGCTTGCCCGCGTCGAACAGCCGCGCGGCCTTGTAGCGCATCAGGCTGGCTGCCTCGACGTTGACGTACGCGCGCGCGATCGGGAACTGCACCGCCTGGTTCTGGCCGATCGGGCGGTCGAACACGATGCGGTCGCGCGCGTAGTTGCCGGCGCGCTCGACGAACCAGTAGCCGTCGCCGATGCACTCGGCGGCGATCAGGATGCGCTCGGCGTTGAGGCCGTCGAGGATGTACCTGAGGCCCTTGCCTTCCTCGCCGATCAGGTTGGCGGCGGGGACTTCCAGGTTGTCGAAGAACAGCTCGTTGGTCTCGTGGTTGACCATGTTGCGGATCGGCTTGACCGTCAGGCCCTTGCCGATGGCATCGCGCAGGTCGACCACGAATACCGACAGGCCGTCCGACTTGCGCTTGACCTGGTCCAGCGCCGTGGTGCGCGCCAGCAGCAGCATCAGGTCCGAGTGCTGCACGCGCGAAATCCAGGCCTTCTGGCCATTGACCAGGTACTTGTCGCCGTGCCGCACCGCGGTGGTTTTCAGCTTGGTGGTGTCGGTGCCGGTGCTGGGCTCGGTCACCGCCATCGACTGCATGCGCAGTTCGCCCGAGGCGATGGCAGGCAGCCAGCGCTGCTTTTGCGCTTCGGAACCATGGCGCAGCAGGCAGCCCATCACGTACATCTGCCCGTGGCAGGCGCCGGAGTTGCCGCCGCTGCGGTTGATTTCCTCCATGATGACCGAGGCCGCGGTCAATGACAGCCCCGAGCCGCCATAGGCTTCCGGAATCAGCGCCGACAGCCAGCCCGCCTGCGTCAGGGCCTGGACAAAGCTCTCGGGAAACGCTTCCTGCTCTTCCACCCGTTGCCAGTACGCCGAATCGAAGCCCGCGCACAGGCTGCGCACCGCCTCGCGGATTTCGGGGTACAGCTGCTCGGGATCCTGGTCTGCGTGCATGGTCGCCGGGTCGATTGGAACTGGAGGCCATTATTCCCGAGCCTCCTGCACGCTGAAATTCGGATTTGCGAAAGAGCGGCTTAGGGCCGGCTTAGGTGGGCAGCAAGCGTCGCAGCGGGGCCGCGCGACCGCGCCCGCAAGGCGGCGCCACCCTCATGCAACACGCCCGGCGAAGCGGGCGTGCGGGTGTGGCGCGCGGGGCGCCGCTGGAGGGGGGCTGGTGCCGTGGCACTGCCTGCCGGTCAGTGGACGAAGAGCCAGATCAGGATCAGGACAAAAGCCGGAACACCAAGTAGCCAGGCGAGGATATAGGGCATGGTGCAACTCCATGGAGGACTGTGATTGGTGATTTCAATATAGGAATGCCGCGCCGGCGGGACTGTCGGGGAGCTTCCGCTTGGCGTGTAGGACGGCGCCGCACAGGCCGGACGGCGCGCCGTTGTGGCGCACGAGTCTTGCCGTGGGCCAGGTGTGCCGTGCTACGCTCAGGCCTGCACCCTAGTCCCCGGAGGTTGGCGATGGAGTCTGTCTGGACCGAGATCTTCCGCACCTTTCGCGCGGAATTTGCCGATGTGCCGGACGCCGCCGAGGCAACCCGCCTCCTGGTGCGGCTGTGCATGGCGGTGGTGCTCGGTGGCTTGGTCGGCTATGAGCGCGAGTCCTCCGGCAAGGCGGCGGGGCTGCGCACCCATATGCTGGTGGCGCTGGGCTCGGCGCTGTTCGTGCTGGTGCCGCTGCAGGCCGGCGTGCCGCTGGCCGACATGAGCCGGGTGCTGCAGGGGCTGATCGCCGGCATCGGCTTCCTCGGCGCCGGCGCCATCCTCAAGCAGAACGACGAGGCTCATATCAAGGGCCTGACCACCGCGGCCAGCATCTGGATGGTGGCGGCCATCGGCGTCGCGGCCGGGCTCGGGCGCGACACCACGGCGGTAATCGCCACGGTGTTCACGCTGGTGATCCTGCAGATCCTGCAACGCTGGAAGTAGCGCCCCGCGCCACGGAGCGGTGCGCCGCGCTGTGCCCGTGAGCGCCGATCTCGTCATTTCCACTCGCCTTGCCGCGGCCAGTGCTTGCCAAATGTGCACCGAATGCGCGCCGGCGCACACAGAGAGGGCCCCGCGCGCCCTATGCTGTGGCTAGGTTGCGCCGCGAAGCCTGGGCGCTGCCGACGCAGCAGAGGGGGAGGTTGGCATGCTTGCATCAATCCGTGACGACGCGGCGCTGGCCGCATTCGTGGGGCCGCGATTTCCGTACTACGGCGAACGCTGGTCGGTGGCCGAGAGCCACGGTGGCGTCTCGTGGAACTGGGCGGCGTGCCTGCTGGGCCCGTTCTGGATGGCGTACCGGCGCATGTACTGGCAGGTGGGGGTCTATGCGCTGATCGTCGGCACCGAGCCGTTGCTGCACGCATGGTTCGGCCTGCAGCTGCCGATGGCGGGCCGGCCGTTGCTGTACGCGATGGCGCTGCTGCTGGGGCTGTACGGCAACGAGCTGTACCGCTGGCACGCCGAGGCCACCATCCGCCATGTGCGCGCGTACCACTACTCGCCCGAACTGGTGAACGACTCGCTGGAGCGCCGCGGCCGCACCAGCTGGCCCGGCGTCTTCGCCATGGCCCTGCTGCTGTTTGTGATGGTGGTGTCGCTGCGCCCGCTGGCGGCGCTGATGGCCCTGGGCGGCGCGCCGGGCGCCGGCTGAAACCAGCGCGCGGCGCTACACGGGCTCGCGCGCGGCGTCGACCAGGTACTGGATCAGGGTTTCGGCGAACTGCGGCAGCTCGCGCCCCGGCCGGCGCACCAAACGCAGCTCGCGCCTGGCCCATTCGTCTTCCAGCGGGATAAAGCGCAGCACCTTGCGGCTGGCATAGCGGCGCGCGCAGCTGTTCGGCACGATGGCGATGCCCGCGCCGGCCTCGACCATGCGGCATACCGCGTCGAAGCTGCCCACCTGGATCCGCAGGCTGATGCGCTTGCCCATGCCGGCGGCAATGCGGTCGAGGAAGGACTGGATCGCGCTGAACTGGTTCAGGCCGACGAAGCGGCAGGTATCGAGCAGGTCGGCGAAATGCAGCCGCTTGAAGGTCGGCAGCGGATGGTTGACCGGTGCGATCACGATCAGCGCGTCGCTGCACAGGTGCATCGCATCCAGGTCCTGGGTCGCGACCTCGCCGGCGACGATGCCGAGGTCGGCCGCGCCGGCGCTGATCGCCGACACGATCTCCTGCGACAGGTGCTCTTCCAGCTCGATGTCGACGTCCGGGTTCTCGCTCAGGAAGCGCGACACGCCGGTGGCGAGGAACGAGTTGGTCGCGGTGGTGTTGGCCAGCAGCCGCACGCGCCCCTTCACCCCCTTGGCATACGGGCGCAGGTCCGCGTGCAGGCATTCGAGTTCGCGGAAGACCTCGCGCGCGTGCCGCAGCAGCGCATCGCCCGCCGGCGTGAGCCGCACGCCCTTGACCTGACGGATCAGCAATTGTGTCTGGAACGCCTCTTCCAGCTGCTTGATCCGCGTACTGGCGGCGGGCAGCGACAGAAAGCTGCGCTCGGCGGCACGGGTCAGGTTCTCCGTCTCGCCGACATTCAGGAAGAGGCGGAGGTCGGTCAGGTCGTAATGCATGGGCTTCCGTCAGGCCAAAGGCCAGTTTTGTGATTCGTGAATTCCAAACGCTCGGGCGTCAATTTATCGTATCCGCTGCGGCGTGGACATCCGGATTGACCGCACGGGCGGGCGCTGTCCGCCGCGCAAGGCTGTTTCGCCGGGTTCGCGGTCGGTGACCGCACAAAAAGTATTCAGAGGAGCAAGGCAATGAGCGGTTTGATGGCAGGCAAGGTCGCGCTGGTAACGGGCGCTGGGGGTGGGATCGGGCGCGGCATCGCGCTGGCCATGGCGGCCGCCGGTGCCAGGGTGGTGGTGAACGACCTGGGTGTGTCGATGTCGGGCGAGGGCGGCGACGCCGGCCCCGCGCAGCGCGTGGTCGAGGAGATCCGCGCCGCCGGCGGCGAAGCCGTGGCCAACACCGACAGCGTGTCGACCTGGGCCGGCGCCAACGCCATCGTGCAATGCGCGCTCGACAACTTCGGCCGCATCGACGCCGTGGTCAACAACGCCGGCAACCTGCGCGACCGCATGTTCTTCAAGATGAACGAGGAAGAATGGCGCTCGGTGATCGACGTGCACCTGAACGGCACCTTCTTCGTCAGCCGTGCCGCGGCCAACTACTTCAAGGACCAGGAGAGCGGCGCCTACGTGCACATGACCTCGACCTCGGGCCTGATCGGCAATCTGGGCCAGGCCAACTACTCGGCGGCCAAGCTGGGCATCGCCGCGCTGTCGAAGTCGATCGCGCTCGACATGCAGCGCTTCAACGTGCGCTCCAACTGCATCGCGCCGTTCGCGTGGAGCCGCATGACCAGCTCGATCCCGGCCGAAACGCCGGAAGAAAAGGCGCGCGTGGCCAAGCTGCAGAAGATGGAAGCCGGCAAGATCGGCCCGGTCGCGGTCTACCTGGCAAGCCCGGCGGCGAGCGAGGTCAACGGCCAGATCTTCGCGGTGCGCGCCAACGAGATCATCCTGATGAGCCAGCCGCGCCCGGTGCGCTCGGTCCACATGAGCGAGGGCTGGACGCCCGAGTCGGTGGGCGAGGTCGCCATGGCGGCGATGCGCAGCAGCTTCTTCAAGCTGGAGCGCTCGCCCGACGTGATCAGCTGGGACCCGATCTGATGACGGACCGCCAAGCACCGGTGCGCGGCGCGCTTGCCGGCGTGCGCGTGCTGGACCTGTCGCGCATCCTGGCGGGCCCGTGGTGCGCGCAGAACCTGGCGGACCTGGCCGCCGAGGTGATCAAGGTGGAGCGCCCCGGCGCGGGCGACGATACCCGTTCCTGGGGGCCGCCCTGGCTGCCCGGCGCGGACGGGCAGCCGTCGCGCGACGCCACCTACTTTGCCGGCGCCAACCGCGGCAAGCAGTCGGTCACGCTCGATATCGCCAGCCCGCAAGGGCAGCAGATCGTGCGCGAGCTGGCGGCGAAGTCGCAGATCGTGCTGGAGAACTACAAGGTCGGCGACCTCAAGCGCTACGGGCTGGACTACGACAGCCTGAAGGCGGTCAACCCGGCGCTGGTCTACTGTTCGATCACGGGCTACGGCCAGACCGGGCCGAGCGCGCACAAGCCCGGTTACGACTTCATCTTCCAGGGCCTGGGCGGCCTGATGAGCGTCACCGGCGAGCGCGACGACCTGCCCGGCGGCGGGCCGCAGAAGGTGGGCGTGGCGGTGGTCGACATGCTGACCGGCATGTACGCCACCGTGGCGGTGCTGGCCGCGCTGCGCCATGCCGAACGCACCGGCGAGGGCCAGCATATCGACATGGCGCTGCTCGATGCGGTGGTGGCGGTCGGCGCCACCCCCATCATCGCGCAGCGCGTCACCGGCCAGGCCATGCCGCGCTACGGCAACGCGCACGCCAACATGGTCCCCTACCATGTGTTCGCCACCGCCGACGGCTACATGATCGTCGCCGCCGGCAACGACGGGCAGTGGCAGGCGTATTGCCGCGGCGTCGAGCGTCCCGACCTGGCCGCCGACGAGCGCTTTGCCACCGGCCCCGGCCGCATCATCCACCGCGACACGCTGGTGCCGCTGCTCGAAGCGCATATGCGCACGCGCCCGACCGCGCACTGGGTGCAGGCGCTGGAAGCGCAGGGCATCCCGTGCGGGCCGATCAACGACTATGGCCAGGTGCTGGAAGATCCCCAGGTACGGCATCGCGAGCTGCAGGTCGACCTGGTGCGCGACGACGGCAGCCTGTGCCCGACCGTCAAGAGCCCGCTGCGGCTGTCGGCCACCCCGGTGCAATACGACGCGCCGCCGCCGCGGCTGGGCCAGCATACCGGGCAGGTGCTGCAGACGGTGCTGGGCTTGTCGGCCGAGCGCATCGCCCGGCTGCGCGAGCAGGGCGTGGTTTAAGCGCGTGCGCGCCCGGCCGCAAGCTGCCGGCGCGCCGCTGCACGGATGCCGTCACTGGCGTAGGCTGTGCGGGTGGCGGCCGCATGCCGCTCCCTTCCCGGAGACAGCCATGGACGAAGAGACCTTCAACCTCAGCATCCGCAAGTTTTTGAAGGTGGTCGGCGTGAATTCCCAGCGCGAGATCGAGCAGGCCGTCGCCCGGGCCGTGGCCGACGGCACGCTGGCCGGCAACGAACACCTGCCGGTGTCGGTGACGCTGGAGCTGGCGGCGGTGAAGCTGCAGGCGCGCTTCGACGGCGAGATCCGGCTCGAGTAAGCCGGCGCCGCGCCGCCCACTTCGCCTACGCCGCCGGTACCTCCCCGGCGCGCATGCCGCGCATCCGGTATTCCCCCGGCGCCACGCCGGTCCATTTCTTGAAGGCGCGGTGGAAGGTGCTGGGCTCGGAAAAGCCGAGCCGCAGCGCCACGTCCTGCAGCGTCATGCCGGGGCGCTCCATCATGCCGATGGCCACGTCGCGCCGCAGGTTGTCCTTGATGCTCTGGTAGCCACGCCCTTCGTCGCGCAGGCGGCGGCGCAGGGTCTGCGGCGTGAGCCGCAGCAGCTGCGCCATCTGCTCGAGCGACGGCAGTTCGTCGTCCAGGTGCGAGCGCAGGTGCTGGCGGATGCGTTCCGCCAGGCAGCTGTTGTCGCGGTAGCGGATCAGCAGGTTGCGCGGGGTCTCGTGCAGGAAGTCGCGCAGGCTCGCGGCGTCCTGCATCACCGGCAGGCGCAGCGAGGCGGCGTCGAAGTGCAGCGCGGTGACCGGCTGGCCGTAGCTGACCTGGGCCTTGAACACGCGCTCGGTATCGGTGCGGCCCGGCGACGCGGCGGCGCTCAGGTCGACGCGCGTCAGCGGGATCTGCCCGGCAACCAGCCAGCTGACCAGCGCATAGGCATGGAACACGAAGGTCGATTCGGCAAAGCTGCGGCAGGCCGAGGCGGGCGCGCGCGGATGCAGCACCACCGCGGCGGTGTTGCCGTCGGCGCCCACATGCAGGCGCGGCGCGAAGGCGTCGATATGCTGGCGGTACAGGCGCAGCCCGGTGCGGATGGCGTCTTCGAGCGTGGCGCAATGGACCAGGCTGCGGCACACCTGCGCGAACACGCCCGGCGTCACGGGGCGGTCCAGCAGGCCCCATAGCTCGTCGCGCATGACCCGGCGCAGCGTGCGGATCAGCGCCGCATACTGGCCCTGCGTCACGCGCGCGCTGGGCGAGGCCAGCAGCGCCGGCGAGATATCGGCGCGGCGCAGCAGCGCATCGATGTCGTAGCCGAGCCGCCGCGCGCCCTGCAGGATATGGGTCACATGCTGGATGGCAATGGTGTGGCGGGCCGGCGCGGGCGGCTCCATCGTCGTCCCCGCTGCCGCCGGGCTGCCGGCGTCGCGCAGGCGCACTCCCGCCAGTGCGTGGCCGGGAATGTGCGGCTTGCCCGGCAGCGGCGGGCGCAGCGATGGCAGAACGGCTGTTTGCATGGGTTTCCTCGTCACGGCGACGCGCCGGTGCCGGCCGGTTCGGGCGATTTCCGACTGTGCGGGCCTCCGGGCACATCATGGCGCCACCTTAGCAAGCCCGCGCGGCGCCGCACAATCGGGATTTGCCAAAGCCTGCCTTCCGCCTGAGCGATTCGGCCAATCATTTTGGCCCGTCTGGTCATTGTCCAAGCACCGCAGCATCGCGCACTCTCCGGCAAGTACCTCTACAAGGCCGGCCCACCGGCCCGGGCGGATCAAGCCACGCGGCAAAAACCCGTGCCCGCCCACGGAAAAACCAAAGGAGACAGCACATGCAGGCAGATCGTCGTAATGGGGAGCGTAGTCCGCGTCGCCGTACCCTCGCCCGCCTGGGCGCGGGATTGCTGGCGTGGAGCGGACTGGCAGCCGGCATGCTGGGGGCGGGCGTGGCCCATGCCCAGGCCGACTTCCCGGCGCGCACCGTGCGCATGGTGGTGCCGTTCCCCGCCGGCGGCGCCACCGACGTGCTGGCGCGCGCGCTGGCCGAAGGCCTGGGCAAGCAGTGGAAGCGCCCGGTGGTGGTGGAGAACCGCCCGGGCGCCAGCGGCATGCTGGGCGCCGAAGTGGTCGCCCGTGCCGAGGCCGACGGCCATACCGCGCTGCTGACGATCACGCCGCTGGTGCAGGCGCCGAGCCTGTACGCCCGCGCGCCGTACGACCCGGTGAAGGACTTTGCCGCCGTGTCCGAGCTCGGCACCACCAACCTGGTGTTCGCGGTCAACAGCAACGCCGTGCCGGCCACCAACCTGAAGGACTTCATCGCGCTGGTGCGCGCCAAGCCCAGGCAGTTCTCCTATGGCTCGTTCGGCGCGGGCTCCAGCGGCCACCTGTATGGCGAGGTCTTCAACGACGCCGCCAAGATCGACATGCTCCATGTCTCGTACAAGGGCGAGGCGCCGGAGCTGAACGACCTGCTCGGCGGCCAGGTGCCGGCCGCGGTGATCTCGGTGATGGGGGCCAAGCCCCATGTCGCCACCGGCCGCCTGCGCGCGCTGGCGGTGACCGGACCCGCGCGCGCGCCGCAACTGCCGGACGTGCCCACTTTCCGCGAGGCCGGCATCGAGGGCATGGACGCGATGGGCTGGTTCGGCCTGCTGCTGCCGGCCGCCACGCCGCGACCGATCGTCGAGAAGTTCTCTTCGGACGTCAACCGCGTGCTGGCGCAGCCCGACGTGCGCAAGCGCATGAACGAGCTTGGCGTGATCCTGACCGGCAGCACGCCGGACGCGTTCGCCCAGACCATCCAGGCCGACTACGTGCGCTGGGGCAAGGTGATCCGCACGCGCAATATCCGCCTCGACTGAGCCTGCCGCGCCTGACCTGTATCTGATTCGCATCTGACTACCAATTGCTGCAATGAGTCCTGCCACACGCACCACCCAGCCGTTCCGTTCCCCCGCCTGGCCGCCGGGCCTGCCGGCCACGCTGCATACTCCGCGCACCAGCCTGTTCTACAACGTCGAGGTCGCGGCGCAGCGCTATCCGGACAAGACCGCGATCCAGTACTTCGGCACCGCGATTTCGTACGGCGAGCTGCGTGAAGAGATCGAGCGCATGGCCGGCTACCTGCAGCAGGCCTGCGGCATCCAGCCCGGCGACCGTGTGGTGCTGTTCAGCCAGAACTGCCCGCAGTTCATCATTGCCTACTACGCCATCCTGCGCGCCGAGGGCGTGGTCGTGCCCGCCAACCCGATGTGGCTGGAAGCCGAGCTCACCCACGTGGTGCAGGACAGCGGCGCGGTCGCCGCCTTCGCCGGAGGCGAGCTGTACCCGCGCATGGCGCCGCTGCACGGCCCGGCGCTGCGCCACGTGATCCTGCACGACTACGCGGGCATGCTGCGCGACGACGGCGGCCTGCCGGTGCCGGCCTGGCTGCGCGAGCCGCCGCCCGCACCGCAGGCAGCACCCTCGGGCGCGCTGCCGGTGGCCTGGGACGAGGCCAGCCACGCCGGACACCGGCCGCAGCCGCACCAGGCCGGCCACGACACGCTGTGCATGCTGGCCTATACCTCCGGCACCACCGGCAACCCCAAGGGCTGCATGCATACCCACGGCACGCTGATGACCGCGGCCGCCGGCTCGGTGATCTGGCGCGGCGCCACGCCGGAATCCGTGGTGCTGGCGGTGGCGCCGATGTTCCACCTGCTGGGCATGCAGAACTGCATGAACTCGCCGCTCTACCTGGGCGCGACGGTGGTGCTGATGCCGCGCTGGGAGCGGGTGCTGGCCGCGGACCTGATCGAGCGCTACCGCGTCTCGGTGTGGGGCGCGCCGCCGGCGATGATGGTGGACTTCTTCTCCCAGCCGGGCATCGACGCGCGCGACCTGTCCAGCCTGGCCTATGTCGGCGGCGGCGGCGCGGCCATGCCGGAAGCGGTGGCCAACATGCTGCAGCAGCGCTTCGGCCTGCCCTACGTCGAGGCCTACGGCATGACCGAGACCGCGGCCTTCATCCTGTCGAACCCGCGCAACCAGCCCAAGCGCGAATGCCTGGGCATCGCCACCTTCGGCGTGGATGCGCGCGTGGTCGACCCCGAGACGCTGCGCGAGCTGCCGCACGGCGAGACCGGCGAGATCGTGGTCCACGGCGGCCAGGTGATGCAGGGCTACTGGCACAACGAAGAGGCCAACGCCGCCACCTTCATCGAGCTCGACGGCAAGCGCTTCCTGCGCACCGGTGACCTGGGCTTCATGGACGAGGAGGGCTACTTCTTCATGCGCGACCGCCTCAAGCGCATGATCAATGCGTCCGGCTACAAGGTCTGGCCGGCCGAGGTGGAGAACATGCTGTACGGCCACCCGGCCATCCACGAGGCCTGCGTGATCGCGGCGCGCGACGAGCGCCGCGGCGAAACCGTCAAGGCGGTGGTGGCGCTGCGCCCCGACGCGCGCGGCACGGCCGAAGCCGAGCCCGAACGCATCATGGCCTGGTGCCGCGAGCACATGGCCGCGTACAAGGTGCCGCGCATCGTCGACGTGGTCGACGCGCTGCCCAAGTCGGCCACCGGCAAGATCCTGTGGCGCGCCCTGCAGGAGCGCGAGATGCAGGCGGACAACCCGCGCGCCTGACGCCCGTGGCAAGCACGACCTGGCGCGGCAAACCGAGCAGCAAAGAGAGAGACACCATGCAGCAGAGCAGACGCAACTGGCTGGCACAGGCCGGCACCCTGGCCGGCGCGGCCATCCTTGGCGGCGCCGGCCAGGCTTTCGCCCAGCAACCGTATCCCGCCAAGCCGATCCGGCTGATCGTGCCATATCCGGCCGGCGGCGGCACCGATACCGTGGGGCGGCTGATCGGCCAGCGCCTGGCCGAAAGCCTGGGCCAGCCGGTGGTGGTGGAAAACAAGCCCGGCGCCAGCGGCATGCTGGGCAACGACACCGTCGCCAAGGCGCCGGCCGACGGCTACACCGTGCTGCTGGCGATCACCGCGCTGATCCAGTCGCCGGCGCTGTACAAGCGCATCCCGTACGACGTCGCCAAAGACTTCACCCCGGTGTCGCTGATCGCCAAGTCGTCCGACCTGTTCGTGGTGCCCAACCGGGTACCGGCCAGCACCATGCGCGAGTTCCTGGCACTGGCCAAATCCGGCAAGCTCAGCTACGGCTCGTACGGGAACGGCACCTCGTCGCACCTGCACGGCGAACTGCTGCGGCAGCAGGCCGGCATCGAGATCGCGCATATACCGTACAAGGGCGCGGCGCCGCTGATGAGCGACCTGCTCGGCGGCCAGGTGGACAGCGCCTTTGTCGACGTGACCTCGGCCAACCCTTATCTCACCAGCAACAAGTTCAGGATCCTGGGCATCACCGGCACCCAGCGCTACAAGGCGCTGCCCAATGTGCCGACCTTCTCCGAGCTGGGCCTGGCGGGCTTCGAGCCCAATGGCTGGTTCGGGCTGTTCCTGCCGGGCAACGCGCCCAGGGACGTGACGGCAAAGCTGGCCGCCGAGACCGCGCGCATCGTGCGGCTGCCCGAAGTGACGCAGAAGCTGGCCGGCATGGGTTTGCAGCCGGTCGGCTCGACGCCGCAGGAACTGGCCGCCGTGATCGCCGGCGATACGCCCAAGTGGGCCAGGATCGTGCGCGACGCCAACATCCAGCTCGACTGACACCGGCCGGAGGACAAGCCATGGAAACCATCCGTTTTGCCCTGGAGGACGGCATCGCTACGCTGACGCTGGATGCGCCGGCGCGCAAGAACGCGCTGTCGCTGCAGATGCGCGAGGAGATCGGCGAAGTGATTCGCCGGATACGGGACGACGACAGCGTGCGCGCCCTGATCCTGACCGCGGCCGGCACCGATTCCTCGTCGGGCGGCGACATCAGCTCGATGCAGGTCGAGATCAGCGCCGAGCAGGGTCGCAGGCGCCTGCGCAAGCTGCACGGCTGGCTGGAAGACCTGATCCAGCTCGACGTGCCGGTCATCGCCGCGGTCGACGGCGCCGCCTATGGGGCGGGCTTCAGCCTGGCGCTGACCGCCGACCTGATCCTGGCCACGCCGCGCGCGCGCTTCGGGCTGCCGTTCCTGCGCATGGGGCTGGTGCCGGACTGTGGCGTGTTCTACACGCTGCCGCGCATGATCGGGCTGCAACGGGCCAAGGCGCTGATGTTCTCGATGCGCGAGCTCGATGCGCAGGCCGCGCAAGACCTTGGCCTCGTCATGGAAATCGTCCCGGCCGCCGGCCTGCAGGCGCGCGCCCGGGCGCTCGCGCAAGCGTTCACCGAAGCCTCTCCGGTGGCGCTCGGCCTGACCAAGCAGGCGCTCAATGCGTCGCTGGGCCAGGACCTGGGCACCATGCTGGCGATCGAGGCGGACGCGCAGGGCATCGCCTTCTCCACCGGCTACCGCCGCGAGGCCGCCGACCGCTTCATGGCCAAGCAGCCGCTGCGCTACCGCTGGCCGGACTGAAGGGCCGGCGCGGCTTGCTGCCCCGCAGCACCGGCTAGGCCCTGGTTCTCGCCCCTATTTATATAGGCAGGTATCCGGCATCGACCGACGCCTGCCGCTCTATTGTTCACGTTTACCCTGATACCGCTACGACTTATGGGATCCCAAGACCAGAACGCGGCGCCCGCCGCACGCCAGACCCCCTGGATGAACGAAGAGCTGGAAATGTTCCAGGACACCGTGCGCCGCTTCGTCGAGCGCGAACTCGCCCCCAACGAGGCCCGCTGGGCCGAACAGGGCCACATCGACCGCGACATGTGGCGCCGCGCCGGCCAGATCGGCCTGCTGTGCGCCAGCATCCCCGAGGAATACGGCGGCGGCGGCGGCACCTTCGCCCACGAGGCCATCATCACCCAGGAGATGTCGCGCGCGGTCTGCACCAGCCTGGGCAACAACGTGCACAGCGGCATCGTGGCGCATTACCTGCTGCGCTACGGCACCGAGGCGCAGAAGCAGAAATGGCTGCCGCAGATGGCCAGCGGCGAACTGGTGGCCGCCATCGCGATGTCGGAACCCGGCGCCGGTTCCGACCTCAAAGCGATACGCACCCGCGCGCTGCGCGAACAGACCCCGGACGGAGACTGCTATCGCATCAACGGCGCCAAGACCTTCATCACCAACGGCTACCACGCCGACCTGATCTGCGTGGTGGCCAAGACCGATCCGGAAGCCGGCTCGCGTGGCGTTTCGCTGGTCATGGTGGAAACCCGCGACCTGCCGGGCTTCCGTCGCGGCCGCATTCTCGAGAAGATCGGGCAGAAGGGCCAGGACACCGCCGAGCTGTTCTTCGACGACGTGCTGGTGCCGTGCGACAACCTGCTCGGCACGCAGGAGGGCCAGGGCTTCTACCAGCTGATGCAGCAGCTGCCGCAGGAGCGCATGATCATTGCGCTGGGCGCGGTCGCCACCATGCAGCGCGCGATCGAGCTGACCACCGAATATGTGCGCCAGCGCAAGGTGTTCGGCCAGCCGCTCGGCGACCTGCAGAACACCCGTTTCAAGCTGGCCGAATGCAAGACCGTGGCCACCATCGCCGCGACCTTCGTCGACGACTGCATGCAGCGCCTGATGGACGGCCAGCTCGATGCGGCGACCGCGGCGATGGCCAAATGGTGGTGCACCCAACAGAACTGCCAGGTCATCGATGAGTGCCTGCAGTTGCACGGCGGCTACGGCTACATGCTGGAATACCCGATCGCGCGCATGTATGCGAACGCACGCGTCAGCAAGATCTTCGGCGGCTCCAACGAGATCATGAAAGAGCTGGTCGCTCGCACGCTCTGACCCGCCTGCACCGGCGCTGCGCTATCAGCACTGTCTGTGTGCTAGTGCGCGCCAGCCGTGCAAAACGCATAAGAACCTGCACAAAAATGAAAGCCGGCACCCGTGCCGGCTTTTGTGCTTATGGTTACAAAACCAGATGTGCACGGATCGCGGGAAAGGTGTAAGGTTTGTCACAAGCATGGTCAATGGCCCGTCGCGCGCGGGGGCGAAGCCCGAGTCGAAATCAGCCAAAAGCTGACAGCAACATCCGGAGGAAATGCAGCGGGAAGGCAGCACCGAAACATCCGTTGCATCGATGCCAGCGTCGTCAACTCGGACTCCACCATCGCCGTTATTTGACTATGATGAAGTAAAGACTTCGCAACATGACAGGTCGCCAGGCCGGGGTGGTGTACCGCGAACGTTGCGCGAAGCCTTGGGGGTAGCACTACCTACGCCTCGGACGTGAACTCTGACGGGAGTGAGGTATGGACATTTTTGGCCATTACGCTACGCGGTTCGAAGCTCGCAAGGAAGAGGAATACAGCATCCAGGAGTACCTGGAGATCTGCAAGAAGGATCCGACTGCCTACGCGACCGCTGCCGAACGCATGCTCGCCGCGATCGGTCAGCCTGAGCTGGTGGATACCCACCACGATCCCAGGCTGTCCCGCCTGTTCTTCAACAAGGTCATTCGCATCTATCCGGCCTTCCGCGACTTCTACGGCATGGAGGACACGATCGAGCAGATCGTCTCGTTCTTCAAGCACGCCGCGCAGGGCCTGGAAGAGCGCAAGCAGATCCTGTATCTGCTCGGGCCTCCCGGCGGCGGCAAGTCCTCGCTCGCGGAGAAGCTGAAGGCGTTGATGGAACAGATCCCCATCTACGCGCTGAAGGGCTCGCCCATCCACGAGTCGCCCCTGGGCCTGTTCTCGCCGGAAGAAGACGGCAAGATCCTGGAAGAGGACTACGGCATCCCGCTGCGCTATCTCAATACCATTGCCTCGCCATGGGCAGTGAAGCGCCTGCACGAATTCAACGGCGACATCACCAGGTTCAAGGTGGTGAAGCTGCGCCCGTCGGTGCTGTCGCAGATCGCAATCTCGAAGACCGAGCCGGGCGACGAGAACAACCAGGACATCTCGTCGCTGGTGGGCAAGGTCGACATCCGCAAGCTCGAGGACTTCCCGCAGGACGACCCGGACGCGTACTCGTACTCCGGCGGCCTGTGCCTGGCCAACCGCGGCCTGCTCGAGTTCGTCGAAATGTTCAAGGCGCCGATCAAGGTGCTGCACCCGCTGCTGACCGCGACCCAGGAAGGCAACTACAAGGGCACGGAAGGCTTCGGCGCGATCCCGTTCGACGGCGTCATCCTGGCGCACTCGAACGAGGCCGAGTGGCAGACCTTCAAGGCGGACAAGAACAACGAGGCTTTCCTCGACCGGATCTATATCGTCAAGGTGCCGTACTGCCTGCGCGTGTCCGACGAGGTCAAGATCTACGACAAGCTGTTGCGCAGCAGTTCGCTGTCGGCCGCGCCATGCGCGCCCAATACGCTGAAGATGATGGCGCAGTTCGCCGTGCTCACGCGCATCAAGGAGCCCGAGAACTCCAACATCTTCTCGAAGATGCGCGTCTATGACGGCGAGAGCCTGAAGGACGTGGATCCGAAGGCGAAGTCGTACCAGGAGTACCGCGACTACGCCGGCATCGACGAGGGCATGAACGGGCTGTCGACGCGCTTCGCGTTCAAGGTCCTGTCCAAGGTCTTCAACTTCGACAACACCGAAGTGGCGGCCAACCCGGTGCACCTGCTGTACGTGCTCGAGCAGCAGATCGAGCGCGAGCAGTTCCCGCCGGAACAGGAAGCCAAGCTGCTGTCGTATATCAAGGAGTACCTGACTACGCCGTTCGTGGAGTTCATCGGCAAGGAGATCCAGACCGCTTACCTGGAGTCGTATTCGGAGTACGGGCAGAACATCTTCGACCGCTATGTGGTGTTCGCCGACCTGTGGATCCAGGACCAGGAGTACCGCGATCCCAACACCGGCGAAATCCTCGATCGCAATGCGCTCAACGACGAACTGGAGAAAGTGGAAAAACCCGCGGGTATCTCGAACCCGAAGGATTTCCGCAACGAGATCGTCAACTTCGTGCTGCGGGCGCGGGCCAACAATGGCGGCAAGAACCCGGTCTGGACCAGCTATGAAAAGCTGCGGATGGTGATCGAGAAGCGCATGTTCTCCACCACGGAGGACCTGCTGCCGGTGATCTCGTTCAATGCCAAGTCTTCGCGCGAAGACCAGGACAAGCACGAGAACTTCGTCAACCGCATGGTCGAGAAGGGGTACACGCCCAAGCAAGTGAGACTTCTGGTGGAGTGGTATCTGCGCGTAAGAAAGTCATCGTAACGGCGCCGCGGAACGGGTCTCTCAACGAGGGCAACATATGGCTACGGTCATCGATCGGCGCGAAAATGGCGGCAACAAGAGTGCCGTCAACCAGCAACGCTTCATCAAGCGCTACCGCGAGCAGATCCGGCAAGCGGTGGCAAAGGCGGTGTCCGGCCGGAAGATCATGGACATCGAGCAGAGCGGGCAGGTGTCCATTCCGGTCAAGGACATCAGCGAACCGATCTTCCACCACGGCCCGGGCGGGCGGCGCGAGTGGATTCACCCTGGCAACAAGAAGTTCGTCAAGGGCGATTCCTTCGACCGCCAGCAGCAGGGCGGCGGCGGGACCGGCTCGCGGGCCAGCGACAGCGGCGAGGGCGAGGACGATTTCGTCTTCACGCTGTCGCGCGAGGACTTCCTCAATTTCTTCTTCGAGGACATGGCGCTGCCGGACCTGGCCAAGCGCCACCTCGCCAAGATCGCCGAGGTGCGCAAGGTGCGCGCCGGCTATTCCATCGACGGCACGCCGTCCAACCTGTCGATCCTGCGCACCATGCGCAGCTCGCTGGGGCGGCGCATCGCCTTGTCCAGCCCTTACCAGAAGCGCCTGCGCCAGCTGGAGCTGGCCTATGCCGAGGCGCTCGAGCAGGACGGACCGTATGCCGAACGCACGCTCGAGCTGATGGAGAAGATGCGGCACCTGCGCGCCTGCATCGACCGCGTCCCCTTTATCGAGAAGCTCGACCTGCGCTACAACAACCGCGTGCTGAAGAAGCGCCCGCAGGCCCAGGCGGTGATGTTCTGCCTGATGGACGTGTCCGGCTCGATGGACGAGAGCCGCAAGGACCTGGCCAAGCGCTTCTTCATGCTGCTGTACCTGTTCCTGAAGCGCAACTACGAGCGCATCGACGTGGTGTTCATCCGCCATCACACCGTGGCGAAGGAAGTCGAAGAGGAAGACTTTTTCCACTCGCGCGAGTCCGGCGGCACCGTCGTGTCGAGCGCGCTCAAGCTGATGGTGGAGGTCATCCACGACCGCTATCCGCCCAGCCAGTGGAACATCTATTGCGCGCAGGCCTCGGACGGGGACAACTGGGCCGGCGATTCCGAGCTGTGCGGGCGACTGCTGCGCGAGTCGATCCTGCCGCTGGTACAGTATTACGCCTATGTGGAGGTAGCGTCGGAAGAGCCGCAGAACCTCTGGGAAGAGTATCTGACGGTGAAGAGCCAGTTCGATCACTTTGCAATGCAGCGCATCATCGGCGCGGACGAGATCTACCCGGTGCTGCACGACCTGTTCCAGAAACGCGCGGCATAATCAGTGCTGGCCGGCCATTGCCGGCGAGCCGCGGTAAAAAGGGCAATATTGGCAAGACAGGGAGCCGGCGGCGCGCCCGTGCCGCAAGCACCGGCCTGCCTGTCTTGCGCGGACAAAAGGGGTGACGATGGCTTATCTGTCCACGGGTTCGGAATGGACCTTCGAGCTGATCAACCGGTATGACCGCGAGATTTCCCGCATCGCCGGCGAATTCGGCCTGGATACCTATCCCAACCAGATCGAGATCATCACCGCGGAGCAGATGCTCGACGCCTATGCGTCGGCGGGGCTGCCGGTGGGCTACAGCCACTGGTCCTACGGCAAGCACTTCCTGGCGTCGGAGCGCAGCTACCAGCGCGGGCACATGGGGCTGGCCTACGAGATCGTCATCAATTCCAATCCCTGTATCGCCTATCTGATGGAGGAGAACACCATGCCGATGCAGGCGCTGACGATCGCGCATGCCTGCTACGGCCACAACTCCTTCTTCAAGGGCAACTACCTGTTCCGCACCTGGACCAACGCGGACGCCATCGTCGACTACCTGCTGTTCGCCAAGAACTATGTGGCCGAGTGCGAGCAGCGCTACGGCGAGCAGGAGGTGGAGCTGCTGCTGGACTCCTGCCACGCGCTGCAGAACTACGGCGTGGACCGCTACAAGCGGCCCAAGAAGCTGTCGATCACCGAGGAGAAGGCGCGCCAGGCCGACCGCGAGAACTATCTGCAGATGCAGGTCAACGACCTGTGGCGCACGCTGCCCAAGCACCGGCCGCACGCGCTGGCGTCCGAAGACGACACGCCCGAGCCGGATGTGCCGTTCCCGCCCGAGCCGCAGGAGAACCTGCTGTACTTCATCGAGAAGAACGCGCCCAAGCTGGCCCCATGGCAGCGCGAGATCGTGCGCATCGTGCGCAAGATCGCGCAGTACTTCTACCCGCAGCGCCAGACCAAGGTGATGAATGAAGGCTGGGCCACGTTCTGGCACTACACCATCATCAACCAGCTGTACGAGGAAAAGCTGGTCAACGACGCCTTCATGATGGAACTGCTGCAGGCGCACACCAACGTCATCTACCAGCCGCCGTACCACAGCCCCTACTACAGCGGCATGAACCCCTACACGGTGGGCTTCCTGATGTTCCAGGACCTGCGCCGCATGTGCGAGAGCCCGACCGACGAAGACTACCGCTGGGCGCCCGAGATCGCCGGCACCGACTGGCGCAAGACCCTGGACTTCGCCATGCGCAACTTCAAGGACGAGAGCTTCCTGCTGCAGTTCCTGTCGCCGCGCGTGATCCGCGAGCTCAAGCTGTTCTCGGTGCTGGACGATGACCGCGAGGGCAAGCTGCGCGTCACCGCGATCCATGACGACGAGGGCTACCGCGCCATCCGCCAGCTGATGGCGGCGCAGTACGACCTGTCCAGCATGGAGCCCAATATCCAGGTCACCAACGTCGATGTCGGCGGCGACCGCTCGCTGACGCTGCGCCACCTGCAGAACGACCGGCGTCCGCTGGCGCACAACTTCGATGAAGTGGTGCGGCACGTGACCCGGCTGTGGGGCTTTACCGTGCGGCTGGAAGTGGCCTATGAAGACGGCCGCACCGAGCTCAAGTACGAATGCAAGCCTGAGCGCCGCCACCGCCGCCCGCACGGCAGCGGACTGAGCCTGGCCGCCTGACCGGCAGCCGGCGCCCCTGGCCCCGCCGCGTCAGGCGGCGGGCGCCGGCTCGCACCAGTCGCGCACCAGTTCCACCGCCTTGCGGCCGTCGCTGGCACAGGCCGCTTCGCCCAGCACGCGGCTCCACCAGCGTTCCGACCCGTCCGCCACGCGCCACGCATGCAGCCGGCGCGTATAGAGCTGCAGGTCATATTCCTCGGTAATGCCGATCGCGCCATGCACGGCATGGGCGATCGCGGCCACCGGCGTGACCGCGTCGCTGGCGCGCAGCTTGCCGATCGCCGCGCGCAGCGGCTCGGGCGTGGCGCCGTCGCTGTCGCAGGCCAGCTGCGCCGCCACCCGCGCCGCAGCGACATGCTCGGCCATCTCGCTGACCTGGTGCTGGATCGCCTGGAACTTGCCGATGGCGCGGCCGAACTGCTGGCGGTCGTTGGCGTATTGCAGCGTAACGTCAAGCACATGCGACAGGGCCCCGGCCAGTTGTGCCGCATGCAGGCACGCGCCCAGCGAGCGCACGGTGCCGGCCGGCAGCTGGAATGCCGCGGGCGCGGCGGCGTCGGGGCGCGGCACGCGCAGGGTCAGGTCGCCGTGCGCGCCGGTGGCCTCGGCGTGCGCCGCCGGGGCGGGCAGCAGCAGGCAGCGCTCGCCGTCCTGCAGCAGGAACCACTGCGCATGGCGCGCGTCCGCCACCAGCGTGGCGGCGGCGCCGTCGTCGAAGCTGGCCAGCGCGATCGGGCCGTCGGGCAGCGCGACGCCGCTGGCATGCAGCAGCGCGCGCGCGAACATGGTCTGCGCCAGCGGCAGCGGCAGGGCATGGCGGCCGGTGACGAACAGCACCGGCGCCAGCTCGCGCAGCGGCAGCGCGGCGCCGTTCGCGGCTTCCGGCAGCAGGCAGTCGGCGAAGCCGCTATCGCGCAGTGCTTGCCAAAGCGGCTGCGGGTCGGCCTGCCGTTCCAGCGAGCGCACCGTGGCGGGCGTGCAGCAGTCGCGCAGCAGCGCGTCGAGGGCATCGGAGTAGGCGTTATGCATGGGCAATCTCGTTCAGGATGACGGTCGGCGGGGACGCGGCAACGCTCAGCGCAGGCCGAGCCCGCGCGCGATCATGCCGCGCAGGATTTCGCGGGTGCCGCCGCGCAATGAATACGACGGCGCGATCTGCGTGACATAGGCCAGGGTGCGGTACAGCGCTCCGTCGGCCGCGAGTGCCGGTTCGTCGCCGAGCGCGGCTTCCACCAGTGCTGGCACCGACTGCTCGAAGGTGGTGCCCAGGTCCTTGACCAGCGCCGCCTCCACCACCGGGCTTTCACCGCCGGCCAGCCGCGCCGTGACCGCCAGCGACATCGCGCGCAGCACCGCCAGGTGGCCGGCGAGGCGGCCCGCGGTGACGGTGTCGCGCCGCGCCGGCGGCAGCCGGCGCAGCGCGTCGAGCCAGGTGTCGAGCAGCACCACGCTGGAATACAGCCGCTCCGGGCCGCTGCGCTCGAACGCCAGCTCGGCGTTGACCTGCTCCCAGCCGCTGCCTACGTTGCCGACCAGCGCATCCGGTTCCAGCGCCACGTCGTCGAAGGTCACTTCCGAGAAGTGCGCATCGCCGGTCAGA
The DNA here is from genome assembly GCF_900250115.1 of Cupriavidus taiwanensis. Lineage (NCBI taxonomy): Bacteria > Pseudomonadati > Pseudomonadota > Betaproteobacteria > Burkholderiales > Burkholderiaceae > Cupriavidus > Cupriavidus taiwanensis. The sequence goes on from NZ_LT984804.1 coordinate 682,320, forward strand.
TCGTGGATCGGCCGCACCGTGACGCCGGGCGCATGCAGGTCGACGATGAACTGCGACAGCCCGGCCTGCCGGTCCTGCGGCGTGCCCGAGGTGCGCACCAGCGCGATCATGAAGTGGCAGCGGTCGGCGTTGGTAGTCCAGATCTTGCGCCCGTTCAGGCGCCAGCCGCCGTCCGGCTGGCGCACCGCGCGCGTGGCCACGCTGGCCAGGTCCGAGCCGGAATTGGGCTCGCTCATGCCGATGCAGAAGAAGGCCTCGCCGCGGCTGATGGCGGGCAGGTAGCGCGCTTTCTGCGCGTCGTTGCCGTAGCGCAGGATCAGCGGGCCGCTCTGGCGGTCGGCGATCCAGTGCGCCGACACCGGCGCGCCGCACGCCAGCAGCTCTTCCACCAGCACGAAGCGCGAGAACGGGTCCAGTCCCGCGCCGCCGTACTGCGCCGGCAGCGTGATGCCGACCCAGCCGCGCGCGGCGAGCGCCCGGCTGAAGCCGGCATCGAAGCCCATCCACGAGCGCGCCCGTGTTTCCGGCGGCAGCGCCGGCAGGTGTTGGTCCAGGAACGCCCGCACTTCGGCGCGGAAGGCGACGGCGTGTGGCGGCAGTGTGGTGAGGGTGAAGGTGGAAAGCAATGCGGTCACGTTTGAGTCCTGTCGCTTGATATTGCAGAGGCGTGCTTTAGATTCCGCGCAGCGTCACCGTCCTGCCAGCAGCCGGCGCGCGGTGTAGGTCATGACCTGCTCCCCCCGCTGGTTGAACACCTCGATGCGTGAATCCACCACGGCGCGGCCGCTGCGCGAGGTCGGGCGGATGCCGGCCACGGTCACGGTGGCATGGATGGTGTCGCCGACCAGCACCGGGCCGTGGATCTGCTGCGTCAGTTCCAGCATCGCCAGGCCGGTGCCCTGGATCATGGTCTGCAGGATGAAGCCCTCGATCAGGGTATAGGTCAGCGCCGCCGGCACCGGCCGGCCCTGGATCGCGCCGCCGTCATAGCCGGCTTCGATAAAGATGGCCTCGACCATGCCGGTGACCGAGATGAAGTTGACCAGGTCGGTCTCGGTGACGGTGCGGGCGAAGGTGCGGAAGGCCTGGCCCTCGTGCAGGTCTTGCCAGTAGAAGCCCTGGCCCAGGCGGGGCAGTTCTGCGTGCGTCATGGTGTCTCCGTGGCGGGGGCGCAGCGCGCGGCGCCGCTCTGTTGCAGTTGTGCGATCTGTTCGGGGCCGAGGCCGGCCTCGGCCAGCACCTCGCCGGTGTGCTCGCCCAGCCGCGGCGGAAGCGCCAGCGGCGCGCGCTGGCCGTCGAAGCGCACCGGCGCGCCCGGAAAGCGCAGCCTGCCCATGGCCGGGTCGTCGGCGGTTTCAAAGAAGCCGGTGGCGGCCAGGTGCGGATCGTGCGGCAGGTCGTCCAGCGCGTTGATGCGTGCCACCGGGATCTGCAGCCGTTCGCACAGTGCCACCCAGTGCGCGGTGCTGTGCGCCTGCACGATCTCCCCGGTCAGTTCGTAGAGGGTCTCGATATGCTCGGTGCGGGCCGCGATATCGGCAAAGCGCGGGTCGGCAGCCAGTTCCGGGCGCCCGGCGGCGTGGAAGAAGTCGCGCCAGTGCGCATCGGTGTACGGCATCATGCAGACATGGCCGTCGGCGCTGCGGTACGGACGGCGCAACGGCGCCAGCACGCGCGGATAGCCGCTGGGGCCGCGCGGCGGCTCGAAATGGCGGCCGTAGAAGTGCTCGACCAGATTGAACGCCACCATCGATTCGAACATCGGCACCTCGACCAGCGTGCCGTGACCGCTGCCGCCGTTGGCCTGGCGCCGCGCGCGGCCGGCCAGCGCCGCGCACACCGACAGCGCCGCCACCAGCCCGCTGGTCTTGTCCGCGGCAATGGTGGGGAAGTAGCGGCTGTCGCCGGTCTGCGCCACCATCAGCGCGGCATTGCCCGCCAGGCCCTGGATGATGTCGTCGTAGGCCGGCCGGCCGCCATAGGGGCCGTCCTCGGCAAAGCCCAGCAGGCTGACGAAGACCAGGTCCGGGTGGCGCGCCCGCACGGTGTCGGGGTCCAGCCCCAGCGCGGCCAGCTTCTGCGGCCGCATGCTGTGCATCAGCACGTCGGCGCGCTCCAGCACGCGCGCCAGCGCAGCTTGCGCCGCGGGCTGCTTCAGGTCCAGCACCACGCTGCGCTTGCCGCGGTTGACGCCGAGGAAGATCGCCGCCATGCCGGGTTCGGCGGCGGGCCCGGTGCGGCGTGTGGAATCGCCCTCGGGCGGCTCGACCTTGATCACCTCGGCGCCCAGGTCGGCCAGCCACTGGCTGGCATATGGCCCCATCACCACCGTGGACAGGTCGACCACGCGGATGCCTGCAAGCGGCAGCATAGTGTCTCCGATGTCTTGTACTGTGGGCCACAGGGTAGATCAGTGGGACCGGGTGGTCTAATATTAGTTTTTTAGGAATCGATATTCTCTGGATATTGCAGCCCATGGACCTGCGCCAACTGCAGCAGTTCGTCGCCCTGGCCGAGACCGGCAACTTCCACCGCGCCGCCGAACGGCTGCACATGGCGCAGCCGCCGCTTTCGATCTCGATCCGCAAGCTCGAGGAGCAGCTCGGCACGGCGCTGTTCGTGCGCACCTCGCGCGGGGTGCGGCTGACGCAGGCGGGCGAGGCCGCGCTGCATGACGCGCGCCGGGCGCTGTTCCACGCCCAGCAGGCGCGCGCCGCGGCGATGGCGGCGGGCCAGGGCGAGCGCGGCGCGTTGCGCATCGGCTTTATCGGCTCGGCCACCTATGCGCTGCTGCCCAAGCTGATCCCCGCCTTCCGCGCCGCGCATCCGGGCATCGAGCTGATCCTGCATGAATCCACCACCGCCGCGATCCTGGACCGCCTGCAAAAGCACCAGATCGATGCCGGGCTGGTGCGCTTTCCGATCCTGAGCAGCGGCGACTACGCGCTGACGCCGCTGGAAAACGATGTCTTCGTCGCCGCGGTGCCGGCCGACAGCCCGCTGGCGAGCGCGGATGCCGTCGCGCTGCGCGCGCTGGCGGACCAGCCCTTCATCATGTATCCGGCGGCGCAGGTGCCCAACCTGCATGCGGTGGCGATGCTGCTGTGCCAGCAGGCGGGCTTCGTGCCGCGCGTGACGCAGGAGGCGGTGCAGGTGCAGACCCAGGTCAGCCTGGTGGAAAGCGGGCTGGGGGTGGCACTGGTGCCCAGCGTGGCGGCGCGCTATGCCAACCGGCGCGTGCGCTTCCTGCCGTTGTCGAGCCCGCGGCCGGCGGGCCGCATCGGCATTGCGCTGGCGGCGCGGCCCGATGACGGCGACCGCCAGGTGCAGCGCTTTCTGGCGGCGGCGCAGGCCGCGGTGGAGTGACCGGTGAGCGCGGAAGCCTGGCCGCTTGTATGTTCAGACCAGACCAGTGCGGTAGAGTCTGAGCGTCGTTGAGGCGGCCAGACCGGCCCGTGCAGTTTGATAGCCGCTAGGGTGATCGAGCCCGCGCCTGAGTACAGAACGCACGGTCGCCGTGCTGGTCTTCCTGAAGCCCGAACGGTTACGCGCGCCTTGTGTGAGCGCGCATGCACAAGCAAGGGATCTGAAGACCATGTCTGTTATCTCAGTTGTTGGTATTGACGTTGCGAAGGCACACGTCGATGTCTGTGTACTGGGCTGGGCGCCAATCGCGATACCCAGCAGTTTGCCAACGATGCCGAGGGCCATTCGGCACTGGCCGCGACCTTGCAGCCGCTGGGGATTGGCCTGGTGGTGATGGAGGCCACCGGCGGCTACGAGGCGGCACTGGTCTGTGCGCTGCAGGCGGCAGGCCAACCTGTGGCGGTGATCAACCCGCGCCAGGCCCGCGATTTCGCCAAATCCATGGGGCGCCTCGCAAAGACCGACACCATCGATGCGCGCATGCTCGCCGAACTGGCCTCGGTACTGGTGCAACGCGAAGACCTTGCGCGCTTCCTGCGCCCGCTGGCCGACGCCCAGCAGCAGTGGCTGGCGGCCCTGGTTACGCGCCGGCGCCAACTGCTGACCATGTTGAACGCCGAACGCCAGCGGCTGCAGATCACGCCGGCCGGGCTGCACCCGAGCATCGAGGCCATCGTGGCGGCCATCAAGGCCCAACTGGACGACGTGGAGGCGCAGATGGTGGGCCACATGCGTGAGCACTTTGGGGAACTAGATCGGCTGTTGCAGTCGGCCAGCGGCATCGGCCCGGTGGCCAGCGCCACGCTGATTGCCGAATTGCCTGAGCTCGGGCGGCTCAGCCGGCGCGAGATCGCGGCCCTGGTAGGTGTGGCGCCCATGGCCAATGACTCGGGCAGCAGCAGGGGGCGGCGCCGGATTCTGGGAGGGCGCTTCGAGATCCGGCGGGTACTGTACATGGCCACGCTCACCGCAACCCGGCACAACCCCGCCATCAAAGCCTTCTACCAGCGCCTGACAGCCGCCGGCAAGCTGCCCAAGGTGGCGTTAGTGGCCTGCATGCGCAAGTTGCTGACCGTGCTCAACGCCATGGTCAGAACCAGCACCCCTTGGGGCAAATCGCTTCACCGAACTTGACTTTGAAGACGGTTACTCAGGCGGCGCGCGGGCGCGGGGCGCGCGGCCGGATCGCCGAGGTCATGCCGGCCCGCTCCAGGTTCACGCCGGGCAGCAGGTGCAGCAGCCGCACCAGCTCGGACTGGCGATGCGTGCCGGTCTTGCGCAGCGTGTCGCGGATATGCACGCGCACGGTATGGGGCGAAAGGAATTCGCGCTCGGCAATCTCGTTGAGGGTTTCGCCGGCGGCGAGCCGGATGGCGATGATGCTTTCCTTGCGCGACAGCCCGAACAGCGAGCTCAGCACGCCGGCGTCCAGCACCGAGCGCGATTCGGAGTTGCCCAGCAGCAGCATCGCCGCCGGCAGCTGCCACGGGCCCTCCACCGGCTGGCGCGACACCAGCGGCGTGACGATGATGGGCACCGGCTGCCCGCCCGAGGTGATATGCATCCACGAGCCCGACGCGGCGTCGGCGCCGCGGCCGTGCATGGCGCCGTCGAGCAGCTTGCGCAGCACCGCCTGCAGCGTGTCGCTGTGGGCGCGCAGCACGCCGTCCTGCAGCGACAGGTGGCTGTCGGCCTGCACCAGCGCTTCAGCCCAGCTGTTGGCATAGCGCACGCGCAGGTCGGCCTGCAGAACCATCACGCCGAAGTCCAGGGTATCGAGGCCGGCCAGGCCCAGGCTGGCCAGCCCGCTCAGTTCAAAGTTGCGCTGCTGCATGCGCGCGGCGCGCACCCAGTGCGGCATGACATGGGACAGGCGCCGCTCGCGCTGGCCGGTGCTGATGCTGCCGGCGTTGGTGCCGCTCATCAGCACGCACACTTCGGCGTTCTCTACCAGGCGCACGCCTTGTTCCAGCTCGTTGCAGGCCAGCGCCGCGATATCGGTGGCGCCGCCACCGCAACCGCGTGCCGCGACGTCGCACACCGCGCTGCCGGCGCCGCCGCCAGAGCGATCGAGCGGTCCGGGCAGGCAGTCGGGCAAGCTGGCGCCGCTGGTGAAGCAGCCGTGCGGGGTGACGCCCAGGCGGGCATGGCCGGCCAGCTTGTCCCAGATCAGGTAGCGCGGGCTGATGGTGCAGGTGTACCGGGAAAACAGATCGAGGGCGGCGGGCATGGCCGCGACGTCAAGCGCGGACTCATAGATGGAGTCGACCAGACGATGGAAGTCCTCGTCCGTTGTCGGGTGTTCGCCCATGTTCAGATCCCCCCGGTGGCAAACGCCTCTTGCTCTGCGCCACGGCCAGTGGCCACATCCCTTGGTGTTATCGGTTCCGTTCTGGCGTTCTGTAGTGGCGCCGATACGGCTGCTGCCGGCCGCGCCTTGCGTTCGCGCTTGCCGTGCCGCAATCATGCCAAACAATGTTGTATGTTTTATATCCCGTGGTGGCAGGGGAAACCCCGATTGTGCGGCGCAAGATTCCCGGCACGGCTGATCCGGCGCCGCTAATTTCGGCGCTGCCGGGCGTGATCGTGGTCACTGGGGTGGTCACTGCGGCGCCGCTTTCGCCGCCAGTTCGCCCGAGGGCAATTCCACCGTCCCGCCATCGACCTGGATGGTCAGGTTGGGCGAGGCCATGCGGATGCCGCTGGCGTCGAAGTTGCGCTTGAGCCGCGCATTAAAGGCGCGCGTGATTTCCGCCTGCATCAGCGGACGGGTCTTGATCTGCGCCAACACCACCGGCCCGCTCGGGTCGAAGCGGTCCAGGCCCAGGATCTCGAGTCCGGACATCAGCTTGCGGCCGTAGCGCAGATCGTGTGCCAGATCGGCGCCGGTGGCGCGGATCAGTTCCAGCGCCCGGTCCAGGTCGCTCTGGTAGCTGATGCCGATACTGAGCACGGCGTAGCCGTAGCCGCGCGACAAGTTCTTGACCGCCTTGATCTGGCTGTACGGAAGCGTGTGCAGCGCGCCGCGGCCGTCGCGCAGCTTGACGGTGCGGATGGTCATGGCCTCGACCACGCCGGCGTGGTCGGGCAGCTCGATCGAGTCGCCGATGGCGATGGAATCCTCGATCACGATAAACAGTCCGGTGATCAGGTCCTGCACCAGGCTTTGCGCGCCGAAGCCGATGGCCAGGCCGACCACCCCGGCCCCTGCCAGCAGCGGCGTCACGTTGACCCCCAGGTTGGCGAGCACCACGATCACGGTCAGCACCAGCAGGCCGATGAACGAGGCATTGCGCACCAGCGGCAGGATGGTCCTGGCGCGCAGGCTGGGCTGCGCTGCGCGCGCGTGCGTGGGCGACAGGGACTGCATGATGGCGGTATCGATCAGCAGCCAGACCAGCCAGGCCAGCAGCACGGTGCTGGTGACGCGCAATGCGGTTTCGGTCAGGTGGCGGCCGATGGCCGAAGATTCCGCCAGCCGCACCAGCGAAGAGCCCCACACGCGCATGACCATTTCCACGAAACCGGCCCAGACCAGCACCCGCACCAGCGCCAGCGCAAAGCGCCCGAAGCGCTGCAGGTAGGCCGAGCGGCGGCGGTCGCGGATGCGCGGCGCGCGCGCGCCGGCCTTGGGCGAGCGCCCCAGCACCATGGTCAGCAGCAGCGCGGCGACGAACAGCGCCACCGAGGCCACCGTGCGGCGCAGGAACACATCGGCATGGCCAGTGGCCAGCACGGTGCCGATCACCGACGCCACCACCACGGCCAGCACGGGCAGGTGCCAGGCGTTTCCCGCCAGGCGCAGCAGGTCGGTCACGGCGGGGTGGGCCTGGCGGAAGGCCAGCGGCCGCTGGCTGATCAGCTGGCCGATCTGGCGGCGGAAACCCAGCGCGAACACGCCGATGCCCAGCGCCGCGGCGATATTGGCGAGGGTCGAGACCAGCGCCGACAGGTTGCTGCCCAGCAGCGCGGCCATGCGGGCGTCGGCGGCGCCGTTGCCCAGCGCCGCCAGCGCGCCGGTGCAGAACAGCAGCCACGGCGAGCGCGCCAGCAGTTGCCGCACCGCCAGTTGCCGGTGCGCGCTGCGGAACAGCGCGAAGATTACCTGGCACACCGCCGCCGCGACCGCGCCGGCGACGATGGCGTAGGCGAGCAGCACCGCGGCGACGCTGGCCGGCGATTGCGCGAACAGTTGCCGCGCCAGCAGCAGCGTCAGCCCGAACGCCACCACCCACGGCCCGATATGGCGCAGCATGTAGACGCCGACGTCGACCCATGACGGCAGTTCGGGCAGCTTGCCGCGCGGCGCGCGCGGGGCGTCGGCGGCGCGCCGCCGACGCAGCCGGTGGCCGGCCTCGCGCAGCAGCCAGCCGCAAACACCCCATGCCGCCAGCACCAGTGCGAATTCGCGCAACGAATACAGTCCCGTGCGCGTGCCGTTCTGCGTCAGCGCGGCGCGCCATTCCTCGGCGGCGAAGCGCGTGCGCCAGCCCCAGTATTGCCAGGGGCCGCGGTCTTCGCGCAGATGTGAGTCGACCTCGTCGAGCACCTGCGCCATGGTACCGATCAGCCCGGGCGTCGAGGCCGCCGCCGGCGCTGCCACGGCCGCGGAAGCCGCCAGGCCCTGGCGCAGGGTTTGCAGCTGGCTCAACAACGCACGCCGCTCGCCATCGTCCTGCAGCGTGGCGATGACCTGGTCCAGCGATTGCGCCAGCGGCACGCTGGCGGCAGCGGCGCTGGCCGGCGCCACGGGTTTTTCCGCCGGCGCCAGCAAGGCGGCGAGCTGGTCGGCCGGGGCGGCGCGCGCCGGCAGGGCGCACAGCAGCGCCAGCAGGCCGGCCAGCAAGGCCAGTGCCGTGCCCAGCACGGCATGCCGGCGGCGCCGGGCCAAGGCATGAGGTTCGGGTTTGCGCATGGCGGGTGATCGTCTGCCGGCTGGCGCCGGCGCCGGAATGGCCATCGATCGCGCCACTGTAACGCATCGGTCGCGGGGTGTGCCGGGCGGCGCGCGCGCACATTTGGACAGCTTGGTCGCATTCGTCGCTTCAGACGATGCATTGGCGGCGCCGATCCCCGAATCTCGAACCCACTCCGGTACACGCGATTCTGCGCCTGCCGGCTTCAACCAGACCGCGGCCGCGCAGCGCCGGCCGCACAGGAAAAAGAGACAAAGGAAAGACGGCATGGAACTCAATGCATCGGTATCGGCAGTGGTGACGGGTGGCGCTTCGGGGCTGGGCGCGGCCACCGCGCGGGCGCTGGCGGCCCAGGGCGTGCGCGTCGCCCTGTTCGACCTGAACGCCGAGAAGGGCGAAGCGCTGGCGCGTGAACTTGGCGGCGTGTTCTGCCAGGTCAACGTGACCTCCGAGGCCGAAGTCGAGGCCGGCTTTGCCAAGGCGCGCGCCGCCATCGGCCAGGAGCGCATCCTGGTCAACTGCGCCGGCACCGGCAATGCCATCAAGACCGCCTCGCGTTCCAAGGAGGCGCCGGACCAGATCAAGCACTTCCCGTCCGATGCCTTCGAGCGCATCATCCAGATCAACCTGATCGGCACCTTCCGCTGCATTGCACGTTCGGCCGCCGGCATGCTGACGCTGGATACCGCCGGCGGCGAGCGCGGCGTGATCATCAACACCGCCTCGGTGGCGGCGCAGGACGGCCAGATGGGGCAGGCGGCGTACTCGGCGTCGAAGGCCGGCGTGGTCGGCATGACGCTGCCGATCGCGCGCGACCTGGCGGGCGAGGGCATCCGCGTCAACACCATCCTGCCCGGCATCTTCAATACGCCGCTGCTGCAGGGCGCGGCCGAGAACGTTAAGGCCGCGCTGGCCGCGTCGGTGCCGTTCCCGAAGCGCCTGGGGCAGCCGGAAGAATTTGCCTCGCTGGCCGTCGAGATGTGCCGCAACGGCTATTTCAACGGCGAGTCGGTGCGCCTGGACGGCGCCATCCGCATGGCGCCGCGCTGAAGCCACGACGGGCCTGTCGCCATGGCCGGACCGCGCGCCACGCGAGTCCGGCCATGGCATGAATTCTTTGGGAGACGCGGATGGATTTCAGCTATCTGACGACGCTGCCTCACGCGGTGCGCCATTTCGCGCGCCTGCGGCCGCAGGCGGTGGCGTATTCGTTCGAAGGCCGGCAGACCACGTATGCCGGGTTCGAGCGCAACACGGACCGCGTGGCGCAGGGCTTGCTGGCCGAAGGCGTGCGCGCGGGCGATCGCATCGGCTATATCGGCAAGAACAGCGACCACTATTTCGAGCTGCTGCTGGGCGCGGCCAAGGCCGGGGCGGTGATGGCGCCGGCGAGCTGGCGCCTGGCCCCGCCCGAGGTGGAGTTCATCCTCGCGCATTGCGATGCGGTGGTGCTGTTTGTCGGCGCCGAGTCGGCGGCGATGGTGCGCAACCTGCTGCCGGCGCTGCCGCTGGTGCGCAAGGTGGTGGTGATGGAGCCGTGCGACGGGCAGGGCGACTGGCCCTGCTACACCGACTGGCGCGACGCGCAGCCGGCCACGCCGCCGGCGCATCAGCCGGCGGCGCACGACGTGGTGCTGCAGCTGTACACGTCGGGCACCACCGGGCGCCCCAAGGGCGCGATGCTGACGCACCGCAACCTGACCATCGGCACCGAGGTCAGCGAGCGCGAACACCTGGCCTGGTCGCACTGGGTCGCCGACGATATTTCGCTGGTGGCGATGCCGGTGGCGCATATCGGCGGCTCCGGCTGGGGCCTGCGCAACCTGCTGTCCGGCGCCAAGGGCGTGGTCGCGCGCGAGTTCGATCCGCGCGCGGTGCTCGACTTCATCGAGAAGGAGCGCGTCAGCAAGCTGTTCCTGGTGCCGGCCGCGATGCAGATCGTGCTGCGCGACCCGCGCGCGCGCCAGGTCGACTATTCGCGCCTGAAGTACCTGCTGTACGGCGCCGCGCCGATTCCCGCGGCGCTGCTGCGCGAAGGCATCGAAGTGTTCGGCTGCGGCTTCGTGCAGCAGTACGGCATGACCGAGACCACCGGCACCATCGTCGCGCTGCCGCCCGAAGACCACACCACCGACGAGGTCCCGCGCATGCGCGCCGCGGGCAAGGCGCTGCCGGGGGTCGAGCTGAAGGTGGTCGATTACGAAGGGCGCCAGCTGGCACCGGGCGAGGTCGGCGAAGTGGTGGTGCGCTCGCAGCACAACATGGCCGGCTACTGGAAGCAGCCTGAAGAGACAGCGCGCACCATCGATGCCGAGGGCTGGCTGCGCACCGGCGACGCGGGCTACATGGATGCCGAGGGCTACCTGTACATCCACGACCGCGTCAAGGACATGATCATCAGCGGCGGCGAAAACGTCTATCCGGCCGAGGTCGAAAGCGCGATCTACGGCCATCCGCAGGTTGCCGACGTGGCCGTGATCGGCGTGCCGGACGAGAAGTGGGGCGAGGCGGTCAAGGCCATCGTCGTGCTCAAGCCGGGGCAGGCGGCCGACCGCGATGCGATCCTCGCCTGGACGCGCCAGCGCGTGGCGGGCTTCAAGGTGCCGAAGAGCATCGAGTTCGTCGACGCGCTGCCGCGCAACCCGTCGGGCAAGCTGCTGCGCCGCAAGCTGCGCGAGCCGTTCTGGGAAGGCATGAACCGGCAGGTCAACTGAGCCCGCAGGGCACGCGCCAAGGCCCGCCATCACCGGCGGGCTTTGCTTTGCGCGGCTTTCTATTTCTTCTTGATCACGCTGACCTTGCCGTCAGCCTCCAGGTACAGCGCCTTGACCTGGTCCAGCGAATCGAGGCCTTCCTCGCGGTATTTGGCTTCGAGCTCCTCGTCGGTGATCGATTCGCGCTGCATGTTTTCCCGCAGCTTGGCGCCATCGCGCACCAGCAGGACCTTGCGCGGGGCGGCAAAGCGCTGGAACGCCTCGAAATGGAAGGACAACAGGTCGATCAGCCGGTTCCAGGCGATCAGCGTGACCACCAGCAGCACGGCATCGGCGACGCTCTCGCCCTTGCCGGCCATGCCGTTCTGCGCCGCGTCGGCAACGATCACGATCACCAGCAGGTCGGCAATGCCCAGCGAGCCGACGTCGCGCCGCGCGACGAAGCGGAACAGCAGGAACAGCGCCCAGTACATCAGCGTGCCGCGCACGATGATCTCGAGCGGCGACAGGGTGAAGAGGAGGGCTTCGCGCCAGTCGAACGACAGGTCCATGCGCGAGACCCAGCAACTTCCAGACCACATTGCAACGCAGCCAGCTGTGGCGCCGGCGCCCCGCGCGACCCGGTAAGTCTTACAACCTCAGCGTATGGTTTGCCGCGCGGCCGGCCGTCAGCGCCCGGCCATGCAGGCTCACGGCTCAGTCCGCCTGGATGCCGAATTCCTTCACGACCTTGGTGTAGCGGGCGGTGTCGCTGGCGATCAGCCTGGCCAGCACCGCCGGCTCGCCGCCAGAAGGCGTGACCGCGATGGTGGCCATGCGCGCCACCACGTCGGGCATCTTCAGGATCTCGTTGACGTGCGCGTTGAGCGTGCGCACCACCTCGGCCGGCATGTTCTTCGGCCCCAGCAGCGCCTGCCAGGCGCCGATCTCGACATCCTTGTAGCCCAGCTCGGCCAGCGTCGGCACGTTGGGAGCGAACGGCGAGCGCTTCTGGTCGGCCACTGCCAGCGGCACCAGGCTGCCGTTGCCGACATACTGCGAGATCGCGCCGTAGGTGATGTAGGTGACCGGCACCTGGCCGCCGATCACGTCGACGATGGCGGGCGCCAGGCCACGGTACGGCACCTGGCTGATCTTGATGCCGGCGGACTTGTTGAACAGCTCGCCCATGATGTGCATCGGCGAGCCGTTGCCCGGGGTGGCATAGGTCTCGACCTTGCCGGCCTTGGCACGCGCCACCAGGTCGCTGACCCTGGTGATGCCGGTGCCCTTGTTGACCACCACGAACAGCGACTGCGTGCCGATCTGGCTGATCGGCGTGAAGTCCTGCTGCACATCGTAGCTGGCGCCGGTGCCGGCGCGCAGCACCAGCGGTGCGATCGCGACGGTGTTGGGCGCGAGCAGCAGCGTGTGGCCGTCCGGGTTGGCGCGCGCCACGTAGGCGCTGCCGATGGTGCCGGCGGCGCCGGTGCGGTTTTCCACCACCACGGATTGCTTCAGGCGCGGAGCCAGCTTCTCGGCCAGCATGCGCGCCAGCACGTCGACGTCGCCGCCGGCGGGGTAGGCGACGACGATGGTGACAGGCTTGCTCGGGTACGAGCCCTGGGCCAGCGCGCCGCCGGCGCCCAGCAGGGCGGCGGGTGCGAGCGTGGCGGCGGCCAGCGTGGCCAGGAGGTGTCGTCGTGCGGACTTCATGATCTTCATACCTCGGAAAAACCGGGCACCGGCCCGGGGGCGGTGCCGCGTTGGGTGGAACCCGGCGCGCGGCGCCGGCGGCTCGGATGGATCGGCGGACGGACTCAGAAGATGTGCTTGATGCCGAGCATCGAGCCCCACTGGTTCTCGCCCGGGCGCGGGGCGGAACCGGGCGAGCCGCCGCTGACCGACATGGCCAGCTGGCCGCCGTTGTTGATAAAGCCCGCGGTGGCATAGACCGAGGTGCGCTTGCTGAAACTGTAGGTCGCGCGCAGCGCGTACAGCATGGCCTGGTTGTCGCTGCCGTGGTAGTTCAGGAAGTACACCTGCCCGGCCAGGTTGACCGCCGGCGTGATGTCGTGCGACACGCCGGCGTAGTACAGGTCGCTGACCGGCGTCGGGCTGCCCTCGTTGTCGCGGCGGATCCAGCCGGCGCCGAGCTTGGTGTTCTTCAGCAGCATGAAGCCGCCCAGCGACAGGCGGTCGTCGGTCAGGTTGCTGCTGGTGAGGCCGCCGAAAGCGCCCGGACCGCCGCGCTGCGAGTCATAGGCCGCGATCACGCCCCAGCTTTTGTTGTCGTAGCCGACCATGGCCGACCATTGGCGGCACGCCTTCTTGTCGGCCGGGTTTTCGCCGGCGCAATTGGTCCCGGCGGGGCTGGGGCCGGCATTGACCGCGTCGCGCCCGAAGCTGTAGGAGGCGCCGACCACGAAGCCGCTGAAGTTGGCCTTGTACGCGACCGCGTTGTCGGCACGCGTATTGGGCAGGTAGTTGTCGAGCGAGCCCGAGCCGTAGACGTTGGGCCCGAGGATGTCGCTGTCGAGGATGGCCCAGAACAGCATCGTGTACTGGCGGCCGAACGACAGCTGGCCGTACGGATTGCTCAGGCCGACCAGCGCCTGACGCCCGAACAGGCGGCCACCCTGGTTGGCGCTGCCGCTGTCGGGCGAGAAGCCTGACTCCAGCACGAACAGGCCCTTCAGGCCGCCGCCCAGGTCTTCGGTGCCGCGGATGCCCCAGCGCGAGGGCACGGTGGCGGTGTTGTTGGGCACGCGCACCAGGCCGTCGCCATTGGCGCCGACATTGCTGACGTACTCGACGCCGCTGTCGATCACGCCGTACAGCGTGACCGACGATTGCGGCACTTGCGCCGAGGCCAGCAGGGGGGAGGCCGCAAGCAGCGCCGCGGCGGTTCGTGCAAGTTTCATCTACCGGTTTCCTTCCGTTTTCCGTCTTGTGGTGTTTTGGTCTTGTGCTCCGGTACCACTGCGATGGCGGCACTGGATGTCGTCTCGGTCTCTTTGTGTTTTATATATGAAACGTCAAACAACATAAGAAACGTTGAGCAAAATATAGCCGCGACTTTCCGGAAAATGTGAGGAGGGTTATCCCTAAAGCCGGGGCCCTGGATGACCGGGGCTGGCGTGGCGACGCCGTTTCCGGCTTGCCTATCGTTAACCCTGATGCCGTTGGCGATCAGGCAGCGCCTATCCTTCAATGGTTTTATTTAATAACTATTGTTTTATATATGGAACAAAATCAGCGCCCAACCTCCCCGGAACCGGCCCGTGACGTGCTGGACGCCCTTGAGCGCGGGTTTGCCCAGCGCGTGGCCCAGGTGGATGGCGGGCGCGTCGCCTACCGCTGCGGCGGCGGCGCCGGGCCGGTGGTGGTGCTGCTGCACGGCATCAGCTCCGGTGCGGCGTCGTGGCTGCCGTGCGCCAGCCTGCTGGCCGCGCATGCGCGCGTGATCGCCTGGGACGCGCCGGGCTACGGCGACTCTGCCCCGCTGGCGCAGGCGCGGCCGCTGGCCATGGACTATGCGCGGCGGCTCGAGGGCCTGCTGGCGACGCTCGGCGTGCAGCCGGCGCTGGTGGTGGGGCATTCCCTGGGCGCGCTGATGGCGGCCGCCTATGCCGCCACGGCGCGCCAGCTGCCGGGCCGCTTGCTGCTGCTGAGCGTGGCGCAAGGCTACGGCGCGGCCGGCAAGGAAGCGCAGGCCAGCGCGGTGGCCAGCCAGCGGCTGGAAGCGCTCGAGTCGCTCGGCGTCGACGGGCTGGCCCAGCGCGGCCCGACGCGGCTGCTCGGCGAAACGGCCGATGCGGGCGCCCAGGCCTGGGTGCGCTGGAACATGCGGCGGCTCAATCCTGACGGTTACCGCCAGGCCGTGGCAATGCTGTGCGGCGACGACATCGACGCCTACCTGGCGCGGCGCCCCCAACGGCTGCCGACGCAGATCGCCTGCGGCGGCCGCGATGTCGTCACCACGCCGCCCGCCTGCGCGGCCCTGGCCGAACGCTTCGGCCTGCCATTCACGCTGATCCCGGATGCGGGTCATGCCTGCTATATCGACCAGGCCGCCGCCACGGCGCGGCTGATCCGGTCCGTCCTGCCGGCCGGCGAGTGATTCCCGCGGCGGCGTCCTGCCGCCGAGGTTCCCGCACCGGCGGCTCCGCGCCGCCAGCCAATCTCCCCGGTCGCGGGTTAACCCCAGTCAATTTTTACGCCGTCGTTGTCTATAGTCGTACCTGTGTTCAATATCTAAACCAGTGTTTCATTAGTAAAACGTAGCGCGAAGGCTGGCAGACGGCACGGCGCGCACGCGGAACACGGTCCCCCTGCTGCAAGACATGGAGCCAAGCGCAATGGAAAGCCTCTCGTACAACCCGAACCTGGTGCCCTGGGAGCGTCCGGCGCCGAACAACGTCGCAGGCAAGGGCCATATCGAGCGACCCGGCAAGGTCGCCAACATCGTCTGGCAGACCCGCGCCGCCGCGCCGAGCGCGTACGAAAACGCGCTCGGCGACGCGCTCGAGGCCGCCTTCGAAGGCGGTGCGCAGGACCCGCAGGACATCGTGCGCGCGTTCAACGCCGCCGGCTTCCTCACCGTCGACAGCCAGCCCTGGACCGAAGCGCGCTTCCTGTCGGAAATGCGCCGCCTGGGCGCCTGAGCCCCAGCCGCCCCAGCACAGCGTCTTAGCGAGAACCACATGGAATCGAACAAGCAAGCCCGCGCCGAAGCCCGCCTGAACACCGGCCTGCGCAACTACTGGTACCCCGTCGCCGCCTCGTGGGCGGTGACCCATGCCCCGATCGGCATCACCCGCCTGAGCCAGAACATCGTGCTGTGGCGCGACGGCGCCGGCCAGGTGCACGCGCTGGAAGACCGCTGCCCGCACCGCGGCGCGCGCCTGTCGATGGGCTGGAACCTGGGCGACCGCGTCGCGTGCTGGTACCACGGCGTCGAAGTCGGCGGCGACGGCCAGGTCAAGAGCGTGCCGGCGGTGGAAAGCTGCCCGCTGGAAGGCCGCACCTGCGTGCGCAGCTACCCGGTGCAGGAGCGGGCCGGCGCGATCTTCCTGTGGTTCGGCGAGCAGGCCCCGCAGGGCGAAGGCAGCCCCGACGAACTGCGCCTGCCCGAGGAACTGGTCAGCGACGAGCACAGCCACTTCCTGTGCGTGGCGCACTGGGACTGCAACTACCGCTACGCCATCGACAACGTCATGGACCCGATGCACGGCGCCTACCTGCACGCGGTGTCGCATTCGATGGCCTCGGGCGAGAAGTCCGCGGTGATGCAGATCCGCGAGACCGAGCACGGCCTGGTGTTCGAGAAGACCGGCCAGCGCGGCGTCAACTTTGACTGGGTGGAATTCGGCGAGACCGGCACGCTGTGGCTGCGCCTGGCGATCCCGTACCGCGCCAAGGTCGGCCCGGGCGGCCCGTTCGGCATTGTCGGCATGGCCACGCCGGTGGACGAGGACCACTGCATGGTGTTCTTCTGGCGCACCCGCCACGTGCAGGGCTGGGAGCGCGACGTGTGGCGCTTCCTGTATCGCAACCGCCTGGAGCAGCTGCACTGGGACGTGCTCGAGCAGGACCGCGTGGTGCTTGAAATGATGGCGCCGAATGCGCGCGACCACGAGATGCTGTACCAGCACGATGCCGGCATCACGCGCGTGCGCCGGCTGCTCAAGCGCCGCGCCGAGCAGGAAGTCGCCGACGAGCCGGTGGCCGTGCTGAAACCGGCGCAAGCCTCGGGAGCCGCCAGCCATGCCTGAGGCCATCCGGAACAACACGCTGCTGGCCGGCCGCAAGGTGCTGGTCACCGGCGCCGCGCGCGGCCTGGGCCTGGCCTTCGCCACGTCGCTGGCCGAAGCCGGCGCCAGCGTGGCGATGGCCGACATCCTGGCCGAGCGCCTGCAGCAGGAGGCCGACGCGCTGCGCGCCCGCGGCCTGAAGGTGGTGCCGGTCACGCTGGACCTGTCGGATCCCGCCTCGGTGCAGGCTTGCGCCGACGCCGCGGTGAAGGCCCTCGGCGGCCTCGACGGCCTGGTCAACAACGCCGCCGTAACTGATTCGGGCGGCCGCGACGCCGGCGCCATCGATATCGCCACCTGGGACCGCGTGATGAACGTCAACGTGCGCGGCACCTGGCTGATGACCGCGGCGTGCCTGCCGGCGCTGCGCGCCAGCGGCCGTGGCGCGGTGGTCAACCTGGCCTCGGACACGCCGCTGTGGGGCGCGCCCAACCTGCTGGCCTACGTCGCCAGCAAGAGCGCCATCATCGGCATGACCCGCTCGCTGGCGCGCGAGCTGGGCCGCGACCAGATCACGGTAAACGCCGTGGCGCCGGGCCTGACCCTGGTCGAGGCCACCGAATACGTGCCCCAGCACCGGCACGACCTGTACCGCGAGCAACGCGCGATCCAGCGCGAGCAGCTGCCCGACGACGTCTGCGGCGCGGTGCTGTTCGCCCTGTCCGACCTTGCCCGCTTCGTGACCGGCCAGACCCTGGCGGTCAACGGCGGCTTTGTCATGCACTGATCCACCGATCCACCGAAGCCACATCCAAGCAGAAGGAATTCAAATGAGCGATCTTTCCCAACAGCAAAACATCAAGCGTTCCTGGGACCAGCCGGACGGCGCCTCGTTCGACCAGTGGATGGAAAGCCGCGTCGCGCGCTTCTCCACGCGCAAGTACGACTGGGACGCGCTGAAGTTCCAGGCCGACTACGACCCCAAGTACCGCCGCGCGCAGATGCGCTACCTGGGCACCGGCGGCACCGGCGTGGCCGCCGACACCAACACCGTGCCGAGCGAGCACTTCACCTTTTCCACCATGGTGATTCCTGCCGGCCATGAAGGCCCGTCGCACCTGCACACCGACGTGGAAGAGGTGTTCTTCATCCTGCGCGGCAAGGTCAAGCTGATCCTGGAAAAGGACGGCGAGCGCTTCGAGACCATCCTGACCGAGCGCGACCTGGTGTCGGTGCCACCGGGCGTGTACCGCGAGGAAATCAACATCGGCGACGAAGACGTGCTGATGTGCGTGATGCTCGGCGCCCAAAAGCCGATCACGCCGACCTACCCGCCCGAGCACCCGCTGGCGCAGATCAAGCGCTGATGCGCCATCGGCCCGGCCGCACGCACTGACTTATGAGCACCCACGCCATCCCGACCACGCCCGCCGCCAGCGAGACCCCGGACAAGTACATCGTCCCGGGGCTGGAGCGCGGCCTGCGCCTGCTCGGCGAGTTCAGCAGCAAGGACCGCGCGATGTCGGCAGCGGAACTGGCGCGCCGCCTGAAGGTGCCGCGCTCGACCGTGTTCCGCCTGCTGGCCACGCTGGAAATGCTGGGCTTCGTCGAGCGCGCCGACGGCGGCCGCGATTTCCGGCTGGGCATGGCGGTGCTGCGGCTCGGCTTCGAGTACCTGGCGTCGCTGGAGCTGACCGAGCTGGGCCGCCCGCTGCTCGAGCGCCTGCGCGACGAGATCGGCTACCCCACCAACCTGGTGGTGCGCGACGGCCGTTCCATCGTCTATGTGGCCAAGGCGGTGTCGCCGCGGCCCTTTGCCAGCTCGGTCAATGTCGGCACGCGCCTGCCCGCGCATGCCACCGTGCTGGGCCGCGTGCTGCTGGAAGACCTGTCGCTGGCGGAGCTGCGCGCGCTGTATCCGGAGGCACAGCTCGAAGTGTTCTCCGACAGCACGCCGCGCACGACCGATGCGCTGTTCGCCATCGTCCAGCGCGACCGCGAGCGCGGCTACGTGCTGCAGGAAGGCTTTTTCGAATCGAGCATCTCGACCATCGCGGCGCCGGTGCGCGACCGCACCGGCAAGGTGGTGGCGGCGCTGGGCGCAACCATCCCCGCCGCGCATATCGATCCGGAGCAGCTGGACGCGATGGTGGAGCAAGTCAGGGATTGCGCGGGCGAGCTGTCGCGCCTGCTCGACTACCGGCCGTCGCTGCACAGCGCAGGCAAGGTCGTCAATCTGTATCGGGAGTGAGGACAATGTCCATGATTGATCTCGGCGGCAAGGTTGCCGTCGTTACCGGCGGGTCCTCCGGCATCGGGCTGGCGACCGTCGAACTGCTGCTCGAAGCGGGCGCCGCGGTGGCCCTGTGCGGCCGTGACGAAAACCGCCTGCGCAGCGCCGAAGCGCAGCTGCGCGGGCAGTTCCCCGGGTGCCGGCTCTACGCCGCCCCCTGCGACGTGCTCAGGCCGGAGCAGGTCGCCGCCTTTGCCGCCGACGTGCAAGCCACGCTGGGCAACGTCGACATGCTGGTCAACAACGCCGGCCAGGGCCGTGTCTCCACCTTTGCCAATACCGAGGACGCGGCCTGGATGGACGAGCTGCAGCTGAAGTTCTTCTCGGTGATCCACCCCACGCGCGCGTTCCTGCCGCAGCTGGAGCAGTCGGGGCAGGGCGCCATCGTCTGCGTCAACTCGCTGCTGGCGCAGCAGCCCGAGCCGCACATGGTGGCGACCTCCGCCGCGCGTGCCGGCGTGCTCAACCTGGTGCGCTCGATGGCCACCGAGTTCGCGCCCAAAGGTGTCCGCGTCAACGGCATCCTGATCGGACTGGTCGAGTCGGGCCAGTGGCGCCGCCGCTTCGAGGCGCGCCCCGAAGAAGACCGTCACCTGGACTGGGCCGCGTGGACCGCGCGCCTGGCCCGGCAGAAACATATTCCCCTTGGCCGCCTGGGCCTGCCTGTCGAGGCAGCCCGCGCCATCCTGTTCCTTGCCTCGCCGTTGTCTTCGTACACCACGGGCAGCCATATCGATATCTCCGGAGGACACTCCCGTCATGCCTAATCAACAACCGTACGAACAGCAGCAGGTCACCGTCGGCTGCGCCATCACGGCGTTTCTCGAACAGTGCGGCGTCAAGGCCGCGTTCGGCGTGATCTCGATCCACAACATGCCGATCCTCGACGCCATGGGCGAGCGCGGCAAGATCCGCTTCGTGCCGGCGCGCGGCGAAGCGGGCGGCACCAACATGGCCGACGCCTACGCCCGCACCACCGGTGGCCTGGGCGTGTGCCTGACCAGCACCGGCACCGCCGCGGGCAACGCCGCCGGCGCCATGGTCGAGGCGCTGACCGCCGGCACGCCGATGCTGCATATCACCGGCCAGATCGAGACCCCGTACCTGGACCAGAGCCTGGCCTACATCCACGAAGCGCCGGACCAGCTCACCATGCTGAAGGCCGTGTCGAAGGCCGCCTTCCGCATCCGCAGCGCGGACACCGCGCTCAGCACCATCAAGCTGGCGGTGCAGACCGCGCTGACGGCGCCGACCGGCCCGGTCAGCGTGGAGATCCCCATCGACATCCAGGCCGCGCTGATCGACCTGCCGGCCGACCTGCAGCCGCTGCCGGTGCCGCAGCACGTGCCGTCGGCGCACGCGCTGGACGCGCTGGCCGAGCGCCTGGTGCAGGCGAAGCGTCCGCTGCTGTGGCTGGGCGGCGGCGCGCGCCATGCCAGCAAGCAGGTGCAGCGCCTGCTCGACCTGGGCTTCGGCGTGGTCACCAGCACCCAGGGCCGCGGCATCGTGCCGGAGGACGATCCGCGCTCGTTGGGCGCGTTCAACCTGCACAAGCCGGTCGAGGCCTTCTACCAGAGCTGCGACGCGATGCTGGTGGTGGGCTCGCGCCTGCGCGGCAATGAAACCCTCAAGTACGAACTGAAGCTGCCGCGCCCGCTGCTGCGCATCGACGCCGATCCCGCCGCCGAAGGCCGCTGCTATATGAGCGACTACTTCGTCAGCGGTGATGCCGCGCTGGCGCTGGATGCGCTGGCCGACCGGCTCGAGCAGCGCATGCAGGTCGACCCGGCCTTCGCCGCCGACCTGCGCCGCGCGCACGACATCGCGGTCAACAGCCTGATCGACGGCCTGGGCCCGTATTCGGCGCTGGTGCAGGCGCTGCAGGGCGCGGTCGGGCGCAACTTCAACTGGGTGCGCGACGTGACCGTGTCGAACAGCACCTGGGGCAACCGCCAGCTGCGCATTTTCGATTCGCGTGCCGGCGTGCATGCGCTGGGCGGCGGCATCGGCCAGGGCCTGGCGATGGGCATCGGCGCCGCGATCGGCGCCGCGGCCACGGGCTCGGGCAAGAAGACCTTCACGCTGGCCGGCGACGGCGGCTTCATCCTGAACCTCGGCGAGCTGGCCACCGCGGTGCAGGAACGCGCTGACATGGTGATCGTGCTGATGAACGACAAGGGCTACGGCGTGATCAAGAACATCCAGGACGCGCAGTACGGCGGCCGCCGCCACTATGTGGACCTGCATACGCCGGACTACGCCACGCTGGCGAAGTCGCTGTCGCTGCGCCACGCGCGCGTCAGCAACCTGGCCGAGGTCGGCGCCGCGCTCCAGGCGGCCACGGCCGAGTCGGGCCCGTTCCTGCTGGAGATCGACATGCTGTCGATCGGCTCCTTCAAGACCATCTTCGCCGGCCCCCCGGTGAACAAGGACAACGAAGAGCCGGCGCGCGAACAAACCACTGTCACCGCCTGAGGGAGAGCCGCGATGCTGCATGTGTCCATGGTTGGCTGCGGCGCGATCGGCCGCGGCGTGCTGGAATTGCTCAAGAGCGATCCGGACGTGGTGTTTGACGTGGTGATCGTGCCGGAGCACACGATGGATGAGGCCCGCGGCGCGGTCTCCGCGCTGGCGCCCCGCGCCCGCGTCGCCACGCACCTGGACGATCAGCGCCCCGACCTGCTGGTCGAGTGCGCCGGCCACCATGCGCTGGAAGAGCATATCGTGCCGGCGCTGGAGCGCGGCATCCCGTGCATGGTGGTGTCGGTGGGCGCGCTGTCCGAACCCGGCATGGCCGAGCGGCTGGAAGCAGCGGCGCGTCGCGGCGGCACGCAGGTGCAGCTGCTGTCCGGCGCGATCGGCGCCATCGACGCGCTCGCCGCGGCCCGCGTCGGCGGGCTGGACGAAGTCATCTACACCGGCCGCAAGCCGGCGCGTGCGTGGACCGGCACGCCGGCCGAGCAGCTGTTCGAGCTGGACGCCCTGACCGAGACCACGGTGATCTTCGAAGGCAGCGCGCGCGACGCGGCGCGCCTGTACCCGAAGAACGCCAACGTCGCCGCCACGGTGTCGCTGGCCGGCCTGGGTCTCGATCGTACTTCGGTGAAGCTGCTGGCCGATCCGCATGCGGTGGAGAACGTGCATCACGTGGAAGCGCGCGGGGCGTTCGGCGGGTTTGAGCTGACCATGCGCGGCAAGCCGCTGGCGGCGAATCCGAAGACCTCGGCGCTGACGGTGTTCAGCGTGGTGCGGGCGCTGGGGAACCGGGCGCACGCGGTATCGATTTAAGGGCGCCAATCCATGCTGCCGGTTTGCTCCCCTCTCCCGCGAGCGGGAGAGGGGCCGGGGGTGAGGGCCGGCGTGTGCCAAGGACGAGGCGCTGAACTCCGTGAAAAGCGCTCGCCCTCACCCCCACCCCTCTCCCGCAAGCGGGAGAGGGGAGTCCCGCCGCAGCATCGGTGAGGGCATCGCAGCGAGATAAAGCAGTAAAGCCGGCAGCGGCCACGACAGACATAGCAGGCAACGACATGAACCGACAAGAAGTCCTTCCCATCTGCATCGCCGGCGAATGGCGCCTCGGCACCGGCGACCGCTACGGCACGCGCTACCCCGCCACCGGCGAGGTCGTGGCCGAACTGAACGCTGCCAGCCTGGCTGACGTGGAAGAAGCGGTGCAGGGCGCGCAGCGCGCCTTCGAAACCAGCGGCTGGGCCCAGCGCAAGCCGCACGAGCGTGCCGCCGTGCTGTACCGCGTGGCCGAGCTGATCCGCGCCAAGGGCGAGCAACTGGCGCAGCGCCAGCGCCTGGACAACGGCAAGCCCATCAGCGAGACGCGCGCGCTGGTTGCCAGTGCCGCCGGCACTTTCCAGTTCTTTGCCGCCGCCTGCGAAACGCTGGAAGAAACCATCACCCCGCAACGCGGCGACTGCCTGACCATGAGCGTCTACGAACCGATGGGCGTGGTCGCGGCGATCACGCCGTGGAACTCGCCGATCGCCAGCGAGGCGCAGAAGATGGCGCCCGCGCTTGCCGCCGGCAATGCCGTGGTGGTCAAGCCTGCCGAAGTCACGCCGCTGATGGCGCTGGAACTGGCGCGCATCTGCGAGGAAGCCGGCGTGCCCAGGGGGCTGGTCAGCGTGCTGCCGGGCAAGGGCTCGGTGATCGGCGACGCCATCACCAAGCATCCGCTGGTGCGCCGCGTGTCGTTCACCGGCGGCACCACCACCGGCAAGCACATCGCGCATATCGCCGCCGACAAGATGATGCCGGTGTCGCTGGAGCTGGGCGGCAAGTCGCCGACCATGGTGTTCGACGATGCCGACCTCGACCACGCGGTCAACGGCGTGCTGTACGGCATCTTCAGCTCGTCGGGAGAATCGTGCATCGCCGGCTCGCGCCTGTTCGTGGCGCGTTCGCAGTACGAGGCCTTTATCGACCGGCTGGCGCACGGCGCCGCGCAGCTGCGCGTGGGCGACCCGGCCGACGAGCGCACACAGATGGGGCCGCTTATCACTGACCGCCATCGCGATTCGATCGAGTCGTATGTCGCGAGCGGCGTGCACGAAGGCGGGCAACTTCGCACCGGCGGCCTGCGCCCCAACGTGGCCGGCCTGCCCAATGGCTACTTCTACACGCCCACCATCATCGAAGGCCTGGATAACAACGCCCGCATCTGCCAGGAAGAAATCTTCGGCCCGGTGCTGGTGGCGATCCCCTTCGACGACGAGGACGACCTGATCGAACAGGCCAACGACAGCGTCTACGCGCTGGCCGCCGGCATCTGGACGCGCGACTACAAGCGCGCCTGGCGCGTGGCACGTGCCGTGCAGGCGGGCAACGTGTGGATCAACACCTACAAGCAGTTCTCGATCGCGACGCCGTTCGGCGGCTGGCGCGACAGCGGCCTGGGCCGCGAGAAGGGACGGCTGGGCATCCTGCAGTACATGGAGCAGAAAAGCGTGTACTGGGGCCTGAACGAACAACCGCTGCCGTGGGCCAACCACTGAACCCGGCAGGCTGGAGAGAAGCAATGATCAAGGTATTGGGAATCGACGAGATCGTCTACGGCGCGGATGACTTCGACGCCTGCCGCGGTTTCTTCACCGACTGGGGCCTGGCCATCAAGCGCGATGACGCGCAGGGCCTGGATTTCGAAACGCTGAACGGCTGCCGCGTGCTGGTGCGCCGCATCGACGATCCTTCGCTGCCGCCCGCGATCGAGGCCGGCCCGACGCTGCGCGAAGTGGTGTGGGGGGTCGAATCGCAGGCTTCGCTCGACCACCTCGCTGAAGCGATTGCCGATGCGCCGGGCTTTGTGAAGCAGGGCGAAGGCAAGGATGGACGCGATTGGCTGCGCCTCGGCTGCACCGACCCGAACGGCCTGGCGGTGCGCTTCCAGGTCACGCGCAAGCATGACGTGCAGGTCGAATGCGCGCTGATGAACACGTGGAACGACAAGCCGCGCATGAACCAGCGCAGCCCGATCTACGACCACGCCACGCCGATCGAAGTCGGCCACGTGGTGTTCTTCGTGAAGGACGTAAAAGCCACGGAGCGGTTCTATGTGGAGAAGTTCGGCTTCGTACCGTCGGACCGCTACCCGGACCGCGGCGCGTTCCTGCGCTGCACGGCGGACGGCGGCCACCACGACCTGTTCCTGCTGCAGCTGCCGGAACCGAAGAGCGGCCTGAACCACGTCGCCTTCACCGTGCGCGACATCCACGAAGTGTTCGGCGGCGGCATGCACGTGTCGCGCAAGGGCTGGGACACGCAGCTCGGCCCGGGCCGGCACCCGATTTCCTCGGCCTACTTCTGGTACTTCAAGAACCCGGCCGGCGGTCTGATCGAGTACTACGCCGATGAAGACCAGCTCGACGAACACTGGGAGCCGCGTGCGTTCGAACCGGGCCCGACCATGTTCGCCGAATGGGCGATCGAGGGCGGCATCGACGGCAACACCCGCCGCCAGAAGAACGCCGGCGGCCCGGCAGGCAAGTTCCTGACCGAGAAGCGGTAAGCAGAGAAGCGCAACAGAAGGAAGCAGCAATGAGTGCCCACCAGTCCCTGACCCTGCGGGTCCAGGCCATGCGCTACGAAGCGCGTGGCGTGGTCAGCATCGAACTGCAAGATCCCGAAGGGAAGACCCTGCCCGAGTACAGCCCGGGCGCCCATATCGACCTGCACCTGGGCAACGGCCTGGTGCGCAGCTATTCGCTGTGTGGCGCGCCGGAAGCGCGCAACCGCTACACCGTGGGCGTGCTGCTGGACCGCGGCAGCCGCGGCGGCTCGCGCTACGTGCACGAGCAGCTGCGCGTGGGCGCCACGCTGACCGTGGGCGCGCCGCGCAACAACTTCGAGCTGGAGGAGAGCGCAGCGCACACCGTGCTCGTGGCTGGCGGCATCGGCGTCACGCCGATCGTCTGCATGGCGCGCCGGCTGGCCGAGCTGGGCAAGTCGTTCACGCTGATCTACTGCGCGCGTTCGCGCGCCGAGGCGGCGTTCGTCGAAACGCTGTCGGCCTACGGCGACGCGGTGCGCTTCCACTTCGACGATGAAGCGGGCGCGCCGCCGGACCTGAAGGCCATGCTGGGCGGACAGGACGCGCAGACGCACTTCTACTGCTGCGGCCCCGGCCCGATGCTGAACGCGTTCGAGGCCGCGTGCGCGGCCCATGCCTACCCCAACGTCCATATCGAGCGCTTTGCCGCCGACCCGTCGACCGAGGCAGTGCAGGAAGGCGAATACGTGGTGCAGCTGTCGCGCACCGGCGCGCTGGTCAAGGTGCCGTCGGGCAAGTCGCTGCTGGACGCGCTGCTCGATTCCGGCGTCGAGGTCGAATACAGCTGCCGCGAAGGCGTGTGCGGCTCGTGCGAGACCGCCGTGCTGGAAGGCTGCCCCGACCACCGCGACAGCGTGCTGAGCAACAGCGAGCGCGCCAGCAACAAGACCATGATGGTGTGCGTGTCCGGGTGCAAGGGCAGCAAGCTGGTGCTGGACTTGTAATTCTCGATTGCTCGTTCCGCGAGTGTTTTCTCCCCTCTCCCGCGCGCGGGAGAGGGGCGGGGGAGAGGGCCGGCGCCGGCCGTAGCCAGCGCGCTGCCAAATCCCGACTTCCTCATCCAAGTCCCCGGGTAAGCCGCGGTACATGCCGCCAGCAAGCGCCTGCCCTCTCCCCCAACCCCCCTTCCGCAAGCGGGAGAGGGGAGCAACCCGAAAGAATCCAACCGAGAAGTACCGTGTTCACACAGAGACAAGACGCAGCGTCCCCCGGCGCACCGGTGGCCGCCACCGCAGGTATCGTGACCACGGCCGACAGTGCCGGCCAGGGCGCCGCCACGGCCACCGCCCGCGGCGGTCCGCTCACGCGCGGCAATATCGTCGCCCGCATCGAGCGCATGCCCGGCAACGCCATGCATGTGCGGGCCCGGCTGCTGATCGGCCTGGCTACCTTCTTCGACGGCTTCGACGTGATTGCCATCGCCGCCACGCTGCCGCTGCTGATCGCGCAGTGGTCGCTCACGCCCGGGCAGGTCGGGGTCCTGATCGCGGCGCCGTCGGTCGGCCAGCTGGTCGGCGCGCTGCTGTTCCCGGGGCTGGCCGAGCGCTTCGGCCGGCTGCGCTCGATCGGCTGGAGCGCGGGCATCATCGGCCTGATGAGCATTGCCTGCGGCTTCGCGCCGTCGTTCGAGATTTTCCTGCTGCTGCGCATCGTGCAGGGCCTGGGCCTCGGCGGCGAGCTGCCGGTCGCCGCAACCTATATCAACGAAGTCACGCGCGCGCACGGCCGCGGGCGCTTCGTGCTGCTGTACGAGGTGGTGTTCCCGATCGGCCTGATGGTGTCAAACGGCGTCGGCGCCTGGCTGGTGCCGCACTACGGCTGGGAGGTGATGTACTTCATCGGCGGCGTGCCGCTGGTGCTGTTCTTCATCCTGCGCCGCGTGATTCCGGAATCGCCGCGCTGGCTGGCCGAGAAGGGCCGGCTGCAAGAGGCCGACGCCGCGTTGCGCGCGTTCGAGGCGCGCGCCCGCACGCCGCTGCCGCCGCCGGTCGACGCCAGCGCCTACGATCGCATGGTCAGCCACCCGCGCCGCCGCTTGCGCGACCTCGTCGGCAAGGCCTATCTCGGCCGCACGCTGGCGGTGTGGATGCTGTGGGCCACCTGCGGCTTTATCCAGTACGGGCTGTCGACCTGGCTGCCCACGGTCTACAAGACCGTCTACCACGCGCCGCTGCAGCTGGCGCTGAACCTGGCCGCCGCGGCATCGGTGCTGGGCGTGGTGGGGTCGCTGGTGTGCGCCATGATCGTCGACAAGGTCGGGCGCAAGCCGGTGATCAATGTGTCGTTCCTGCTGTGCGCGCTGTCGCTGGTGCTGGCCGGGGTGTTCCACGGCGCCAGCGTGTACGTGGTCGCCACCTTCTGCGCGCTGGCGATGGGCTTCCTCGCCAGCGGCTTCATCACCGCCTATGTCTATACGCCGGAGCTGTACCCGACCAGCGTGCGGGCCATGGGCTGCGGCCTCGGCGGCGCCTGGCTGAAGCTGGCGGCGATCTTCGCGCCGGGGCTGATCGCCAGCACCATCGGCAGCGGCGACCTGAGCCTCGCCTTCTTCGCGCTGTCGGTGGTGCCGGCGCTGGCGGCCGTCACCGTGCATTGCCTGGGCATCGAGACCAAGGGGCGGGTGCTGGAGGAGCTGGAGGTCTGAGCGGGCACGTGTCCATGCCGCTTCCCTCAGGAGCGCAGGGGCGGTGCGGCATCTGGTACCTCGATCAACGCATCGACCACCACCACGCCCTCCGGACTTGCCATCACCGGGTTGAGGTCGACCGAGCGGATCGCACCGCCGGCCGCCCGGACCAGTTCGCCCACCTGTACCGCCAGCCGGCACAGCGCGCCGATGTCGACCGCGGGCTCGTCGCGCACCCCGTGCAGCAGCGGCGCGATACGCAGCCGCTCCAGCGCCCGCGCCACCTCGGCCTGCCGGCACGGCGCCAGCAGCACCGCGGTATCGCGCAGCACTTCCACATACTTGCCGCCATCGCCTACCACCAGCACGGCGCCGAACACCGGATCCCAGTGCGCGCCGATCATGCATTCGCGCTGGCCGCGCGACATGCGCGCAACCACGATGCCTTCGCACGCGGCGCCCATGGCTTTCAGAGTGCGGACCTGCGAGGTGAACGCGCTGGCGACGGCCTCGGGGTCGTTGCAGTGCAGGGCGACCAGCCCATGTTCGCTCTTGTGCGGGACCTGCGGCGAGCTGGCCTTGACCGCGACCGGCGCGCCGATGCGCCGCCACGCGGCCACCGCGGCCTGGACATCCTGGCACAGGTAGTGCTCTACCACCGGCACGCCGGCGGCGGCAAGGCGCGCCAGGCTGGCGGCCTCGCTCAGCGTCACGCTCGCGCGGGCATCTGCCGGCAACACCGGGGCCGCGGGCAGCGGCGGCTCGCCTTCCTGCGCGATCTGCCGCAGGCGCTGCCGGTGCGACACCAGTTGCCCCAGCGCCGCCAGCGCTTCGGCGGCACTGGCGAAGGTGGGCACGCCGGCCTGGCGAAAGGCCTCGGCCACCGGCGCCTGCCACACCGCGACGGCGATCGGCTTGTCCGCGCTGTCGGCAAACGCGGCGGCGTCGCGGGCGAAGCGCGGTACGTCATAGCCCATGCCGGACACGGGAATGTCGAGCAGGAACAGGTCCGCGGCCGGATCGCTTGCCACCACCGGCAGGACCTCGCCGAACAGCGCGCTGTTGGTCAGCAGCGCCGCGGTGACGTCGACCGGGTTGGCGGTGGCGGCGAAGCCCGGCAGGCGCTGCGCCAGCGCAGCCCGCGTGTGCCCGGATAGCGGCGCCAGCGTCAGCCCGCACGACGGTGCGGCGTCGGCCGCCATCACGCAGCTCGCGCCGGAATTGCTGACCACCACCAGCCGCCTGCCCTCGGCTTGCCAGCCGCGCAGGTACAGCGGCGCGCAGCGCGCCAGTGCGTGCGCATCATCGACGCGCCAGATCCCATGGCGCTGCAGGAAGGCATCGACCGCGCGGTCCTCGTTGGCGATGGCGCCGGTATGCGACGCGGCGGCGCGCTGGCCGTCGTGCGAGCGCCCGGCCTTTACCGCCACCATCGGCACGTTGCGCGCCCGCGCCACGCGCGCCGCCTCGGCCAGCACCTCGGGGTCGGACAGGCTTTCCAGGTATAGCAGCACCAGCCGCACGCCGGGATCGTGCGCCACCGCCAGCGCCAGCTCGCTGACGGTGATGTCGGCCTGGTTGCCGGTGGCATGCATGTGGCGCACGCCGATGCCCTGGCCGCGCAGCAGCCCGTAGACCATGGCCGCCACGCCGCCGCTCTGGCTGACCACGGCGACCGGCCCGTCCTGCGGCGGCACTTCGATGAACATGGTCGAGAAACTGGCGATGGCGCCGCTGCCGAAGTTGGCCAGCCCCTGGCTGTTGGGCCCGACCAGCCGCAGCCCGCTGGCGCGCGCGGCGCGCATCATCTCCTCCTGCTGGCGCCGGCCTTCGGCACCCGCCTCGCCGAAGCCCGACGCGATCACGATGGCCGCCGCCACGCCCAGCCGCGCGCAGTCGCGCACGGCCTGCACGGCGGCGTCGCCGGCGACGATGATGATGGCCAGCTCGGGCACTTCCGGCAGGGCATCCAGCGAGGCAAAGGCGCGCAGGCCCTGGATGGTGTCGCGCTGCGGATTGACGGGATAGAGGGTGCCGGCGTAGCCGTGCGTCTGCATGTAATGGATGGGCCGGCCGCCGATCTTGTGGATGTTGTCGGAGGCGCCGATCACGGCGATGGAGCGGGGCGCGAGCAGGGACTGGAGAGGAGCGGTCATGGCGGGGGGCGTTGGGGGCGTGAGTGGTGCGTAGCGATCAGTCGATGGTGGCGCCGGACGCCTTGACGACCCGGGACCATTTATCGATTTCCTGGTCGAGGAACTTCGCGGTCGCTGGTGGCGAGGTCCATTCCGCGGCAAAGCCCTGCGTGGCAAAGCGCGCGCGCACGTCCGCATCGTCGAGCACGGATTTGAGCGCCGAGCCGAGCGTATCGAGCACCGCGGGGGGCGTGCCGGCGGGGGCCAGCAGCGCGTTCCAGGCGCTGGCCTCGTAGCCGGGCAGGCCCGACTGCGCGATGGTCGGCGTGTCCGGCGCGGCCGGCGAGCGCGCCGCGCCCGTGATGGCCAGCGCCTTGAGCCTGCCGTCGCGCACGAACGGCATGGCCGACAGCATGGTGTCGAACATCACGGTGGCCTGGCCGCCCATCACGTCGGTGAGCGCGGGCGCGCTGCCCTTGTATGGCACGTGCGTCATGCGCACGCCGGCCATGCTGTTGAACAGCTCCGCGGCCAGATGGGTGGACTGGCCGTTGCCGGAGCTGGCAAAGGTGACCTGCCCCGGCCTGGCCCGGGCGAGCGCGATCAGCTCCGCGACATTGCCCGCGGGTGTGGCGGGCGCCGTCACCAGCACCAGCGGGCCGCGCGTGAGCAGGCTCACCGGGGCGAAGTCCTTGCGCGTGTCGTAGCCGGGCTTGCGGAACAGCGTCATGTTGATCGCATGCGCGGTGGTGGCGACCAGCAGCGTGTAGCCGTCGGGGGCGGCCCTGGCCACGGCTTCGGCACCGATGTTGCCGCCGGCGCCGGGACGGTTCTCCACCACCAGGGGCTGGCCAAGCTTGTCCGCCAGCTTCTGGCCGACCACGCGCGCGACGATGTCGGTCGGGCCACCGGGGGGGTAGGGCACCACCAGCCGGATCGGCTTGGCCGGGAAGGACTGCGCCAGCGCTGGCGTCATGAGTGCCGCGGACAAGGCGAGACAGGAAAGCAGGGCGAGCGCGTGCCGCCGGGATCGATTCGGTGCCAAGGAAGTTCTCCGGTTATGGGTGCCGGCTGGGATGGAGACAGGCGCGCGCCGGCTGGCGCCCGCAGGCCGCTACTCGCGCAGGAAACGCAGCAGCGTCCCTTCGCCGAAGCGCACGAAGCCGGCACGCACGCGCTCGCCGATCGCCACGCCGGGCTCGGCATGGCCCATCACGCGTGGACCCTCGTCCAGCGTGGCCAGCACCAGCGTGTAGGGCGCCAGGGCGCGGAAGGCATCGGTCGGGGCGCGGCTGATCTCGGTGACGGCATAGACCGTGGCCAGGCCGCCGGCATCGCGCCAGCGCAATTGCCGGCTGCCACAGGCGCGGCAGGCGTGGCGCTCCAGCGGCTGCCAGATCCCGCAGTCGTCGCAGCACTGGTAGCGCACCACGCCGGCATCGAGTCCGTCGGTATAGGGATGCCTCATGGCGCGGCCTCCAGCACCAGGCTGACATGGGACGACAGCACGCCGCCGTCGGCATGGAACAGCGCGCGGCGGCGCTGGCTCAGTTGACGTTCCCCGGCGCGTCCGGCGAGCTGGCGCGCGGCTTCGGCAAAATGCATCAGCCCGCCCGCGACGCCGGAATGGCCAAAGGCCAGCAACCCGCCATGCAGATTGAGCGGCAGCGCGCCGCCGCGGCTGAAATCGCCGGCTTGCAGCCGTGCATGCGCTTGTCCGCGCGGCGCCAGTCCGAGTTCTTCCAGCAGCATGACCAGGGTGATGGTGAACGAGTCGTAGATCGCCAGGCAGTCGATGCTGTCCACATCGCCGCCGGCCTCGGCAAAGGCGCGCCGCGCGGCGTCGGCGGCGCCGGTCTGCATCACGTCGTCGAGTGCGCCGAGGTGCTGGTGCCGGTGCGCCTGGCCGGCGCCGGCGATGCGCACCGGCGTGCCCGCGCCAGGATCGGCGGAGACCATCACCGCCACCGCGCCATCGGAAATCGGGCAGCAGTCGGACAGCCGCAGCGGCGTGGCAATCTGGCGCGCGGCGCGTGCCTGCGCCAGCGACAGCGGCTCGCGCAGGTGCGCATCCGGATGGCCGGCGGCGTGCTCGCGCATCAGCACCGCGAAGCCGGACAGCGCATCGGCATCCATGCCGGTCTGGTGCAGGTAGCGCGATGCCAGCAGCGCGTAATAGGCCGGCACCGAGGCGCCGTTGGGCACTTCGGCATGCGGCTCGCCCACCTGCGCCAGCGTCTGGACCGACTGGTCGCGGCTCTGGCCGCTCAGGCGGTTCTCGCCCGCGACCACCAGCACATGGCGGCAGCGGCCGGCGCGCACCAGTTCGTGCGCCAGCATCGCCATCACGCCGCCGGTGGCGCCACCCGCGGCGACGCCGTGGGCGTAGGCGGGCCTGAGCGACGCGTATTCGCAGAAGCGGTCGGCCAGCATCAGGTGCGGCAGCGTGGTGGCGTAGCCGCACAGCACGCCGTCGACCTCGGCCCGCGCCAGTCCGGCATCGGCGAGCGCCGCGTCGGCGGCCTGCGCCATCAGCGTCAGCGGGGTGCTGCCGTCGATGCGGCCGAAGCGCGTGTTGCCGGTGCCGCGTACATAGGTGGCGTTCATGTCAGTGCCGCAGCAGCGGACACTTCGACTTCGCTGCCGGCATGAAGGCCTGGTCGCCGGGCACCGTCGCCACCACCTTGTAGTAGTCCCACGGGTACTTCGATTCGGCCGGCGTCTTCACCTCGAACAGGTACATGTCGTGGATCATGCGGCCGTCCTCGCGGATGCGGCCGTTCTTCGCGAAGAAGTCGTTGACCGGCATCGACTTCATCTGCTTCATCACCGCCGCGGTCTCGTCGGTGCCCGCCGCCTGGACCGCCTTCAGGTAGTGCGTCACCGACGAATACGCGCCGGCCTGGCTCATGTTGGGCATCTTCTTCAGCTTCTCGAAATAGCGGCGCGACCAGGCGCGGGTGGCGTCGTTCATGTCCCAGTAGAAGCCTTCGGTCAGCAGCAGGCCGGCCGCGGTCTTCAGCCCGATGGCGTGGATGTCGTTGACGTACAGCAGCAGGCCCGCCATGCGCTGGGCGTTGTTTCGCGTGAGGCCGAACTCCGCTGCCGCCTTGATCGCGTTGATGGTGTCGCCGCCGGCGTTGGCCAGCCCGACGATCTGCGCCTTGCTGGCCTGCGCCTGCAGCAGGTACGAGGCAAAGTCGCTGGCGCCGATCGGGTGGCGCGCCGCGCCCAGCACCTTGCCGCCGGTCTCGTTGATGACCGCGGTGGCGGAGTCCTGCAGCGTATGGCCGAAGGCGTAGTCGGCGGTCAGGAAGAACCAGCTCTTGCCGCCGCGCTGCACCGTGGCGCGCGCGGTGGTGTTGGCGAGCGCGTAGGTGTCGTAGGCGTAGTGCACCGACACCGGCGTGCACAGGTCGTTGGTAATGCGTTCCGTGCCAGGCCCGGAAAACACCACGATGCGGTTCTTCTGCTTCGCCACTTCCAGCACCGCCAGCGCCGGCGCCGACGCGGCCACGTCGAGGATGGCGTCGACATTGCCGGTGTCGTACCACTCGCGCGCCTTGTTGGCGGCGATGTCGGCCTTGTTCTGGTGATCGACCACCACCAGTTCGATCTTCTTGCCGAGCACCTTGCCGCCGAAATCGTCGATGGCCATCTGCGCCGCGGTGGCGCTGCCACGGCCGGTGACGTCGGCATACAGGCCGCTCATGTCGAGCAGCATGCCGAGCTTGACCACGTCGTCGGAAATCGCGGCCCTGGGCTGCGCCTGGGCGGTGCCGCAGGCCAGCGCCGCGGCAAGCGCGAGGACGCCGGCGGTCCGGCGTCGGATCGAATGGCAAAGCGTCATGGTGTCTCCTCCGGTCTGTTGTGGTGTCTGGCTCAGGGCGGCCCGGGGCGATCGCCGTCGCCGGCGGCCTTGCGCGGGTGTGGCATGCGTGGGCGGGGCGCGGGCCGCCCGGTATCGGCGCTTGCCCTGGCGTGCCGGCGCCAGGTCTGGCAGATAGCGTCGGCCTCGCGTTTCAATGCGCGGGCCATGGCGGCCTCGCGACTGGTGATGCGGTCATTGAGAGCGGCGATGCTGAGAGCGCCCAGCGGATGGCCGTCGGGGCCGGGCAGGGCGATGGCAATGCCGCCCATGCGTTCGATCACCACGTCCAGCAGGACCGCGTAGCCGCGTTCGCGCGTCGCGCGCACGTGCTCAAGCAGCATCGGCCGGCTGAAGCGGGGGTAGCGGCGCAGCGCCGGCGCGATCCCTTCGAGCGTCGCGTCGACCTCGGCATCGGGCAGCGCGGCCAGCAACGCCAGGCTGCCAGCGCCGACACCCAGTGGCCGGCGGCTGCCGATATCCAGGTAATTGGCGCGGATCGGGAAGGTGCCCAGGCGCAGCTCGATGCAAATGGATTCGCAGCCGCTCGGCACCGACAGGATGGCGCTGTCCTCGAAGGCGTTGGCCAGCCGGATCAGCGCCGGACGCACCAGCGGGCGCAGGTCGGTACGTTGCAGCGCGGTGGCATGCAAGGCCAGCCATTCCCGCCCCGGCGCAAACGCCTTGGTCGCCGGATCGCGCTGCACCATGCCCTCGGCCGCCAGGGTTTCGAGGAGCCGCAGCGCCGAGGCCTTGTCGACACCAGCGGCCAGGGCCAGGTCGGTCAGGCGGCTGTTGCGGGCATCGGTCAGCGCGCGCAGCAGGCGGCAGGCCTTCTGCAGCGAGGTGCTCGGAATGGTCACGCCGTTCGTCTCCTTGGTCCGGCTTTCGTTACATGAAACCGGTAGCAGACGTTATAGGCTATAGCAAACGCGCCGTCATTGTCGGGCGTGGAGAAGTTTTGCGGGATGAAACAGTGGCGGCAGGCCACGGGCGCCAGCAGCCGGTTTCGAGGCGGCCTTTGAGAGTTTCGGCAGGGCAGCGCCGACTTCCGACGCGGCCCTTTTCCTTACGCCTGGGCGCGCAGCAGCTTGCGCAGTCCCTGGTACACCGCCTCGCGCTCCTGCGGCGACAGCTGCCGGATCACTTCGGCCTGTCCGCGCCGCGCCAGCGGCATGACCTGGTCGTGCAGCGCGATGCCGGCTTCGGTGATGGCGCACAGCAGCTTCTTGCGCGGGGTATTGCCGGCGGAGGTCAGCTGCACCAGCCCGCGGTCCTCCAGCAGCCGGAGGGTGCGGCTGACCAGTGCCTTGTCCGAGGTGGACTGGGTCACCAGTTCGGCAAACGGCAACGCGCGCGCATGGGCCAGCAGCGCCAGGATGCGCCATTCCGGCACGGTCAGGCCGAACTGCTCCGCATAGGGCTTGGTGACCGTGCTTCGCAGCGCCGTCACCAGCTGGCTCAGCATCGTGGTCAGGAAGTTGTCCACGGTCAGGCCGCTGCCGGCCTCGTCGAGGTTGGTCCACGGGCTGGCGTTGGCGGCAGGGGCGGGCGCGGGCGTGCCATGGGCGGGCGCGGCATCACGGGGCATGCGTTCCTCTTGGTCTGGTCTGCCGGCCAGGATGCGTGGCCGGTGGGCGGGGCAGATTGTCTCACAGGCGCTTGCCATTGCCGCCACCGTATCGATGCAGGCGGGTGCAATCGACATTTGGAAAATATAAATAGTCAATCAGTGTTTAACGTAAGTTGAGTTGTCAACTTACGCATCCTACGATGCCTGTGTTCCTTGTTTGAGCTTAGGTTTCACTAATAAAACAAGCGACGAGAGTTGTACCCACGCCACCCCTGGTTTCGCGATGTGCACAACTCCAGCGTCGCGAATGCGCCCCCACAGGAGCCGTAGATGAGACAACAACGTCCCCGACGCGCCGCTGCCGCCGTCGCCACCGCGGCCATGGCCGTGCTTGCGCTGAGCGCGGGCACCGCGCTGGCCGCCCCCGCGTATCCGGCCAAGGCCGTAACCATGGTCGTGGCCTACCCGCCGGGCGGCGATACCGACGCCATGGCGCGGCTTTACGCCGACAAGCTGTCGGCCCGCCTGAAGCAGCCGGTCATCGTCGAAAACCGCCCCGGCGCCGGCGGCGTGGTTGGTGCCGCATTCGTCAGCCGCGCGCCGGCGGACGGCTACACCCTGCTGTATACGCCGAACCCGTTCACGCTGGCGCCGATGGTGCTGAAGCTGGCGCCGTCGGCCAGCTATGACCCGCTGCACGGCTTTGTGCCGGTGATCCAGACCGCCGTGCAGGCGGTGTTGCTGGTGGCCAATCCGCAGGCGGGCGTGAAAACGGTGGCGGAGATGGTGGCCACGGCCAGGGCCGGCAAGGCGCTGACCTATGGCAGCCCGGGCGCGGGCTCGCCGATGCATATCGCCGGCGAGATGCTGAACCGCGCCGCCGGCGTGAAGATCCAGCATGTGCCCTACAAGGGCGTGGCGCCCGCGGTCAACGACGTGGTGGCGGGGCACGTGCCGTTTGCCTACGTCACGCTGGGTCCGGTGGCGCAATACCTCAATACGGGCCGGCTGATTCCGCTGGCGATCACCGATGCGCGGCGCTCGCCGCTGCTGCCCAACGTGCCGACGCTGGCCGAGCTGGGCTACAAGGACGTGGTGGTCGGCGCGTGGCACGGCGTGATGGCGCCTAAAGGCACGCCGCCCGAGGTGATCAAGACCCTGAACCAGCAGCTCAACGAGGTACTGCGCCTGCCCGACGTGGCCGACAAGATGGCCACCTTCGGCGCCACCCCGGTGGGCGGCGCGCCGGCAGCGCTGGAGAAGGTCAACGCGGCCGACTACGAGCGCCTGGGCAAGGTGATCCGCGAGCTGGCGATCACCGCCGAATGACCGGCGCCAGCGCGTCGTCCGCGCGCGCCACGCCATCGACAACGACAGACAGGAGGCCGGCATGAGCAGGGCCATCGTGGGAACCTCCACGCCGCAGGTGACCGCGCGGGAAAAGGTCATGGGCCGCGCGCAGTACGCCGGCGACATCAAGCTGCCCGGCATGCTGCACGCCAAGGTGCTGCGCAGCCCGCACCCGCACGCGCGCATCGTGCGCATCGACACCGCCGCCGCGAAGGCCTTGCCCGGCGTGAAGCTGGTGGCGACCGGCCATGACGTGCCGGCCCGCCACTGGGGCCCGCACCGCAAGGAGCAGCACATCCTGGCCTGCGGCGTGGTGCGCCATGTCGGCGAGGAAGTGGCCGCGGTGGTGGCGGTCAGCGAGGAGATCGCACGCGACGCACTGGACCTGATCCAGGTCGAGTACGAGCCGCTGCCCGCGCTGCTGACGCCGGCCGCGGCGCTGGCCGGGGGCGCGCCGGAGATCCACGCCGGCACCGGCAACATCGGCCATGAAATGCGCATCGAGCGCGGCGACGTCGAGGCCGCGTTCGCGTCGTGCGCCGCGGTGTACGAAGCCACCTACGACATGCATTCGCAGTACCCCGGCTATCTCGAGCCGATGGCCTCGGTGGCGGCGCAGGACGGCAACGGGCGGCTCACGCTGTGGGCGTCGACGCAGTCGGTGTTCCTGGCGCGCGCGCGGCTGGCCGAGGCGCTGGACCGGCCGGTCTCGACCATCCGCGTGGTGCAGGCCACCACCGGCGGCGGCTTCGGCGCCAAGATCGTCGAGGAGAACAACAGCCTGATCTGCGCCTTCCTGGCGAGCCGGCTGGAGCGTCCGGTGCGGCTGGCCAACAACCGCCTGGAAGACTTCCAGGGCGCGCGCGCGAGCGTGCCGATGCAGGTCTGGCTGCGCCTGGGCCTGTCCGCCGATGGCGTGATCCTGGCCAAGGACGTGCGCATCACGGCCGAGTGCGGCGCCTATTCCGGCCTTGCCGGCGATGTGATGCACGTCACCGCCATGCGCAGCGACAACATGCACCGCGTGCGCAACGTGCGCTCGCACGCGGTGATGGCCTATACCAACAACCCGCCGCGCGGCGCCTTCCGCGGCTTCGGCGGGCAGCAGATGCAGTTTCCGCTGAACTGCCACCTGACGGTGCTGGCCGGCATGCTCGGCATCGACCCGATCGAAGTGCACAGGCGCAATGCCATCGGCGCCGGCGAGACCAGCGTGCATGGCTGGAAGATCAGCAGCACCGGCATGGCCGAATGCCTGGACATGACGCGCCGCGCCATCGGCTGGGACGAAAAGCGCGCCGCGCCGCGCGGCACCGGCACGCGCCGGCGCGGCGTCGGCATTGCCGCGGCGATGCACGTCAGCGGGAACCGCACGCTGGGCAACTGGGACGGCTCGACCATCCTGCTCAAGATGAACGAGGACGGCCGCGTGATGCTGCAGACCAGCGAGTGCGACATGGGGCAGGGCGCCAACACCATGCTCAGCCAGATCTGCGCGCAGGAGTTGGGCATTCCGCTGTCGCACGTCACCGTGATGGCGCCGGATACCGATACCGCGCCGTTCTGCCTGGGCTCGCTGGCGTCGCGCGTGACCATCATCTCGGGCAACGCGGTGCTGCGCGCGGCGCGCGAGGCGCGGCAGAAGCTGCTGGCGCTGGCGGCGGAAAAGCTCGGCGTGGACATGCGGCAGCTGGTGATCGCCGATGGCCGCATCGCGGTGCCGGACCAGCCCGACCGGTCCGCCACGCTGGCCGAGATCGCGCGCCTGCATATCTTCCGCCACGGCGGCGAGGGCATCCACGTGCGTGCCAGCTACGACGCGCCCACGGTGATGCACGATGCCGACTACTACGGCAACGTCGCGCCCGCGCATTCGTTCGCGGCGCAGGCGGTGGAAGTGGAGGTCGACACCTGCACCGGCCAGGTCAGCGTGATCGACAGCTTCGTCGCCGACGACTGCGGCAAGGCCATCAACCCGCTCGCGGTGCACGGCCAGACCCACGGCGCCACCGTGCAGGCGATCGGCTGGACCCTGTACGAGCACCTGCAATACGAGGACGGCCGCCTGATGAACGGCAACTTCGCCGACTACACCATGCCCACCGCCGACGCCGTGCCGATGCTGCGCACCGACGTGGTGGAATCGAACGACCCCAACGGGCCTTACGGCGCCAAGGGCGCCAGCGAGACTGCGATCCTGCCGGGCGCGGCGGCGATCGCCAACGCCGTGTTCGACGCGGTCGGCGTGCGCATCCGGTCGCTGCCGATCACGCCCGAGAAGGTGCTGGCGGCCCTGCGCGCGCTGAAGGAAGAGGAGGCCACCCATGCGTGATTTTGCCTTGCTGGAGCCGGCCACCTTGGCCGAAGCCAGCCACATGCTGGCCGACCTGGGCGACAGTTGCCGCATCTTTGCCGGCGGCACCGCGCTGATGCTGGGCATGCGCCAGCGCATGCTGGCGCCCAGCCATTTGGTTTCGCTGGGCCGGCTCGATGCGCTGCGTGGCATCAGCTTCGATGCGCGCGACGGCCTGCGCATCGGCGCGCTCGCCTTGCATGCCGAGGTCGCGCGCTCGCCGCTGGTGCAGGCACATTGTCCGATGCTGGCCAGCATGGCTGCGCGCGTCGCCAATCCGCAGGTGCGCAACCAGGGCACCCTCGGCGGCAACCTCTGTTATGCCGACCCGGCCACCGATCCGCCCGGCTGCCTGATGGCGCTGGGCGCGCAGATCGTGGTCAGCGGCTGCGGCGGCGAGCGCGTGATCGACATCGAGGACTTCCTGGTCGACTACTACGTCACGGCGCTGGCACCGGATGAAATCGTCACGCAGATCCGCGTGCCCGCGCCGGGTGCCGGGGCCGATGGCCACTATGCGCGCTTCCTGCGCACCGCCGCCGAGCACCGCCCGCTGGCCAGCGTGGCGCTGGCGGTGCGGCGCGAGGGCGCGTTCTGCGTCGCGGCCCGCCTGGCGGTGGGCGCGTCGACGCCGGTGCCGCGCCGGTTGCGGCGCGCCGAGGCGCTGCTGGCGGGCCAGGCGGTGACGGCGGAACTGGCCGCGCAAGCCGCGGCCATCATCGCCGAGGACATCAACGCGGTGTCGGACGCGCGCGGGTCCGAGGCTTACCGCCGCGACATGGTGCGCGTGGTCGCGCGCCGCACTATCGCCGCATTGTTCGGCGTGGCATCGGAGTAAGGAGGCTTCTGATGAACCCAATCAGCATCGAACTCACCGTCAACGGTGAAGAACACCAGGTGCAGGTGCCGGCACGGCGCCTGCTTGCCGACCTGCTGCGCGACGACCTGAACCTGACCGGCACCAAGCGCGGCTGCGAGACCGGCATCTGCGGCGCCTGCTCGGTGCTGGTCGATGGCGAGGTGGTCAAGTCCTGCCTGATGCTCGCGGCGCAGGCGCGCGGCCGCCATGTGATGACGGTGGAGGGCCTGGCCGCCGACGGCCAGCTGCATCCGCTGCAGCAAAGCTTCGTGGAGCACGGCGGCCTGCAGTGCGGCTATTGCACGCCGGGCTTCCTGATGGCGGCGTGCGCGCTGCTCGCCCACAATCCCAATCCGACCGAAGAAGAAGTCCGGCGCGGCCTGAACGGCAACCTGTGCCGTTGCACCGGCTATGTCGGCATCGTCGAATCGGTCCTGTCCGCCGCGGAGGCAATGCGTGGAAATTGAAAAGACCCTGGTTACCGCGGCGCCGCCGGCGCGCGTGTGGGAGCTGCTGCTCGACCCCAACGTGATGGGCGCGTGCGTGCCCGGCATGGCATCGATCGAAGTGCTCAGCGAGGTCGAGTACGTCGCCCACATGGCGGTAAAGATTGCCTTCATCAACGCGCGCTTCCGCCTGCATACGAGGATCGTCGAGACCCGCGCGCCCCATTACCTGCGCACCGAGGGCACCGGCGAGGATGCTTCGGTGGCCAGCTCGCTGCGGCAGTCGAGCGAGCTGTTCCTGACGCCGCTCGACCATGGCGGCACGCAACTGCGGATCCGGGTGCAGGTGGATGTGCTGGGCCGGCTGGGTACCTTCGGCCTGAGCGTGATGAAGACCAAGGCCGACCGCATGTGGGACGAGTTTGGCGCCAACCTGCTGGCGCGGCTGTCGCCGCAGGACGGGCAGCCCGCACCCGGCCGGGCGCAGCAACCCGCCGCGGTGCCGCAAGCGGCCGCGCTTGCGCCGTCCGCGGCCGCCCACGGCCATGCGGTGCTGGCGGCGCAGGATCGGGCGCCGCCACCGGCCCGGGCGGGACTGTTCAGGCGGCTGTTCGGGCGCCGGCTCGACGCCGCGTGCGGTCCGCTTGCTGACATCTGCATCGAGCTGCGGCGCCCTGACGAGACCATCGTGGTGCGCTGGCCCGCGGCCCACGGCGAGCAGTGCGCGGCGTGGCTGCGCGACTACCTGCGCCCGGCGACATAGCGGCGGGGTCGCGGGCGCTGTCGGCAATACGGGTACCCTATCGGGTGCGGGCGTGATATATGAGAGCGTTGCGCCAAGACCGAATATTGCAGAGACAGACCATGACGACCGATTCGCCGCAAAAAGATGCACAAGAGGGCGGCCAGGAGGGTGCGCCGGAGAGCGCGCAGGACAAGTACATCGTGCCGGGGCTGGAGCGCGGCCTGCGCCTGCTGGGCGAATTCAGCAGCCGCGAGCGCACCTTGTCGGCCGCCGAGCTGGCGCGCCGGCTCAAGGTGCCGCGCTCGACCGTGTTCCGGCTGCTGGCCACGCTGGAAATGATGGGCTTCGTCGAGCGCACCGACGGCGGGCGCGAGTTCCGGCTGGGCATGGCGGTGCTGCGCCTCGGCTTCGATTACCTGGCGTCGCTGGAGCTGACCGAGCTCGGCCGTCCGCTGCTGGACCGGCTGCGCGACGAGATCCACTACCCGTGCAACCTGGTGGTGCGCGACGGGCGCTCCATCGTCTATGTGGCCAAGTCGGTGGCATCGCGCCCGTTTGCCAGCACCGTCAATGTCGGCACCCGGCTGCCCGCGCATGCCACCGTGCTGGGGCGCGTGCTGCTGGAAGACCTGTCGCTGGCCGAACTGCGCGCGCTCTATCCGGAAGAGCGGCTGGAAGTCTATTCCGAAAGCACGCCGCGCACGGTCGAAGAACTGTACGAAATGGTCCAGCGCGACCGCCAGCGCGGCTACGTGCTGCACGAAGGATTCTTCGAGGCCAGCATCTCGACCATCGCGGCGCCGGTGCGCGACCGCAGCGGCAAGGTGACCGCGGCGCTGGGCGCGACCATCCCGGCCGCGCGCATCGACCCGGACCAGCTCGACAACATGGTGGAACAGGTGCGGCGCGCCGCGGCGGAGCTGTCGCGCTTGCTCGACTACCGGCCGGAGGTGCCCAGGCCGTTCGCCTGAACCGGATCCACCCGTACCGCGTCACCGCGCTGCAGCGTCGCCGCGGTAGCCCATCAGCCCGGACAGGTCGCGCGCCGCCTGCCGGACTTCCTTCGCCACGCGTTCGCGCAAGGCGGTGTCGGCTTCGAAGCGCTGCTGCGGCCCGGCCACGCTGATGGCGGCGATCACCGCGCCGTCGGCGCCGCGCACCGGCGCCGCGCAGGCATCGATGCCTGGTTCGTAGGCGGAGAAACTCCATGCGCAGCCGCGTTCGCGGTCGGCCGCCAGGATCTCGGACAGCCGTGCGTGCGTGGCCGGGCTCTGCCCGGTGACCGCCGGCAGCGGATCCGGCCCCAGCAATTCGCGCAGGGTCTCGGGCGGCAGTTCGGCAATCAGCATCCGGCCCGGCGTGGTCAGGTGCGCGGCAACGCGGCTCCCCACCTGGATATTGCTGACCAGCGCGGCGGCCGGCATCTGCCGCAGCAGGTAGAGCGCATCGCCGCCATCGCGCACCGCCAGGTAGGCCGACAGCTGCAGCGACGCACTGAGCCGCGCCAGCACGCGCCCGGCAAAGCTGGTCAGGTCGTTGGAGGCCAGCACGCGCGAGGCCAGCTTCAGGAAATTGAAGCCGACCTGGTGACCGCCCTGGGGCAGCCGCTCGACCATGCCTTCATGCTCGAGCGTATCGAGCAGGCGCATCACCGTGACCCGGTTCACGTCGATGCGGCGGCCGACCTCGCTCAGGTTGGCGGTGGCGCCGCCTTCGGCGATAAAGCGCAGCAGCCGCAGGCCGCGGATCACCGGCGACACCAATTGGGCCTCGCGCGCATCTTCCGGCGCGGGACCGTCGTCGAGATCGGGTTCGGTCGGCGGGCGTGACTTGGGCATGTTGGCGAGAGCAGTCCATGGAAAACGGCCGCGCAGGCGGCCGTGCTGGCGTGAAACGCGGGCTGGCTTCAGCCGAGCGCGACGTTCCAGGCGTCGTAATCGTACACCCAGTCGGCATTGCCGCCGTCCTTGAGCCAGGCATTGCTGCGCGAGCCGACCTGGATGCGGCTGGTGCGCGCATGGCGCGCGGCCCGGTAGCGCGCCAGCGCGGCAGGCACGCCGGCGGCGCCGTCGCCGGCGGCATCGGCCAGGCAGCGCGCCAGCACCACGCCGTCCTCGATCGCCATGCCCGCGCCCTGCGCCATGAACGGCATCATCGGATGGCAGGCGTCGCCCATCAGCGTAACCGGTCCCGCCGACCACGCCGGCAGCGGATCGCGCACGTACAGCGCTGAGATCAGCACGTCGTCGCAGGCGTCGAGCAGCGCGCGGGCCTCGGGGTGGAAGCCGGCATAGGCGTTGCGCAGGTCTTCCACGCGCCCCGGCGTGGTCCAGGATTCATGGCGCCAGGCCTCCTGTGCGACGGTGGCAAAGATAAAGATGTCGCGGCCGCGGTTGAGCGGAAAGGTGACGATCTGCGTGGCCGCGTCCGGGCCCCACCATTTGGTGAAGGCGCCCAGGTTGGGCACGCCGGCCAGGCGCCCGGCCGGCACCACGGCGCGATACGCGACCACGCCGGTAAAGATCGGGCTTTCCTGGCCGAACAGCGCGGTACGCACGGTGGAATGGATGCCGTCGGCGCCTACCAGCACGTCGACGTGCTCCTGCGCGCCATTGGCAAAGGACAGCGTGGCGCCATCGGCGCGGGCCTCGACCGCCACC
Organism: Cupriavidus taiwanensis; assembly: GCF_900250115.1. Classification (NCBI taxonomy): domain Bacteria; kingdom Pseudomonadati; phylum Pseudomonadota; class Betaproteobacteria; order Burkholderiales; family Burkholderiaceae; genus Cupriavidus; species Cupriavidus taiwanensis. The sequence continues at coordinate 726,077 of NZ_LT984804.1, forward strand.
GCCTTGTGGCCGAGCCGCATGCAGGCGGCCGGCACCGCGGCTTCCAGCGCGGTCATCAGGTCGGCGCGGTGCATGGTCAGCTGCGGCGCGCCATAACGCTGTTCCGCCTCTTCCTGCATCGGCAGCCGCGAGGTCTCCGCGCCGGTATCCCACATGCGGCTGATGCGATGGCTGGGACGCGCGGCGGTCTCGCGCAGGGCCTCGCCAACGCCCAGCCCGTCGAGCGCCCGCACGGCGTTCGGGGTCAGGTTGATGTCGGCGCCGACGCGGGCAAAGCGGGGGGCTTGTTCGTAGACCACGGCTTCCATGCCGAGCTTGCGCAGCGCAATGGCCGCGGCGAGGCCGCCGATGCCGGCGCCATTGATTCCGATTTTGAGAGGCATTGTTTCCAGCTGACGTTGTTGTTTGTTCAAAAATGAACTAGATGTTCATAAAAATATATGGGTGAGAGAAGGGAGCGTCAATTAAGGGGGAACCCTAGGCGGGGTCTGGGAGGCAATGCGGTGGTTTATCGTTCTTGGCGGGCGTGGCTGTTTCGCCGGCGTAGCCGGCGAGTCACTTTTTGGCCGAGCGCCAAAAAGTAACCAAAAAACGCGTCGCCTAAGCGGCTGGCTAAGGCGGCGTTAGTGGTTCCAGCGGTGGTGACTTGCGGTCAGGCGGTTGGTGGTTCGACCCTGCTGACACTACCTGGAGGTGCCTGGCGTTCGAGGGGATGGACGAATCCGACTTTAGGTCGGTGGCAGCCTGCTAACGGCGTTATTGGCGGGACGCCTACGGCTGCGCTGCGCGCGCTCCCTAACGCAGGTCTACTGCACTGGCACGGAGCGCGTCGCTGCGCTCGCACGCGCTGTCGTGGCGCGCCCCTCCAGGGGACTCCTGCGCCGAAGCGAAGCGAATCGTTCGCACGCACCGAAAAGCGCTAAGCGAACGCAGCGAAGCGTTCCGTGCCAGGGCAGACGCCCCGCGATACTGACGGCGCAGCAGCCGTAGGCGTTCCTACGACAAGGCCCGCAGCAGGCGGCCACCGAGCGCTCTGGGCTCGTTCAAACACCACGCCAACGCCCCTGCCACCGTGGCGCACCCCTGCGGCAGGCAGTCCAGCTATGTGAGGAAGCCCAGCCCCGTACGAAAACCCCCAGGCACACTACGATAAGACATGCCGCCCGCACGGCAGTAAACGCGCTTTTTGTTACTTTTTGGCGCTCGGCCAAAAAGTGACCCGCCCAGGAGGGCGGAACCACGCGGTTCAACAGCCGACAGCATGTCACCAACAGCGACCACCCCCAAAAAATCGGTCGCACGTAGCCCCCCACCCTCAAAGCCCCAACACAACCTTCGCAATGATATTGCGCTGGATCTCATTAGACCCCCCGTAAATCGAAGCCTTGCGATAGTTGAAATAACGCGGCGCCAGCACAGCCACATAGTCCGGCCCAACTCGCAGCGGCGCCTCGCGTCCCTGCAATTCAGCCCAGGTGTCCTGCATAAACGGCAGCGCCGCAGGCCCCGCCGCCTCTACCGCAAGCTCGCTAACCGCCTGCAGCGTCTCGGTGCCCGTGAGCTTGAGCATGCTCGATGCGGCACCGATCGAGGTGCCCGATTCCACCCCGGAAAACACCCGCAATTCCACCGCTTCCAGCGCCGCCGCACGCAGGTGCAGCGGGGCCAGTTTGCGCCGGAACACCGGGTCGTCCAGCAGCCGCCCACCGTCGTCGCCAGGCTGATCCGCGGCGATCTCCGCGATCTTGGACAATTGCTTGCGCAGCATCGGGCTATACGTGCCGCCACGCTCGAATTCCAGCAGGTACTTGGCGTAGGTCCAGCCCTTGCCTTCCTCGCCGATGCGGTTGGCCACCGGCACCCGCACGTTCTCGAAGAAGACCTGGTTCACCTCCTGCTGGCCGGGCATCGGGCCGTCCAGCGTCGGCAGCGCCGACACCGTGATGCCGGGCGTGTGCATGTCGAGCAGCAGGAACGAAATCCCTTCCTGGCGCTTCGATTCGCGGCTGGTGCGCACCAGGCAGAACATCCAGTCGGCCCACTGCGCATGCGTGGTCCAGATCTTGGAGCCGTTCAGGAGGTAGTGCTCGCCGTCGCCGTCGATGCCGTGGTCGGCGCGCAGTTGCAGCGACGCCAGGTCCGAGCCGGAGTTGGGCTCGGAGTAGCCCTGGCACCACCAGACGTCGGAGCTGAGGATGGGCGGCAGGAAGCGCTGCTTCTGCTCGGGCGTGCCGTACTTCATGATCACCGGCGCCACCATCTTCAGGCCCATCGGCGATACCGGCGGACATCCCGCCGCGGCCAGTTCGGACTGGAAGATAAAGCGCTCCGCCGCGCTCCATCCCGGCCCGCCATATTCCTTCGGCCAGTTCGGCGCGGCCCAGCCGCGCGCGTGCAGCGCCTTCTGCCAGCGCACCTGTCCGGCCTTGTCGAGGTAGCCGTTCTTGGACTGCGCCATCATCGCGCGCAGGTCGGCGTCATAGGCCTGGGCAATCCAGGCGCGCACTTCTTCGCGGAACCGCTGGTCTTGCGGGGAGAGATCGAGATGCATCGACGGGCCTCGCTGGTATTCGATGGTGGATAGGGGCGGCTTCAGGCTGCGGCCCGGATGGGATAGAGCAGGTCGGCATAGCGGCGCAGGTGGTGCTCGGCCGAGCCGAACTGCAGGTCGATTGCGGTGACACGCTTGAAGTAGTGGCCTACGGCCAGTTCTTCGGTCACGCCCATGCCGCCGTGGATCTGCACCGCGCCCTGGCCGACGAAGGTGCCCGCCTGGCCGGCCTGGATCTTCGCCGCGCACGCGGCCTGCGCGCGCACCGCCGGCGTGCCGGCGGCCTGCATCGCCGCCACCTGGGTCAGCGCCACCGATTGCTCCAGCTGCATGTACATATCGGCCATGCGGTGCTGCAGCGCCTGGAAGGTGCCGATCGGCACGCCGAACTGCTTGCGCTGGCGCGCGTAGTCGATGGTGTCGGCCAGCATGCGCGCCATCGCGCCATTGGCTTCGGCGGCCAGCGCGATCATGGCGTGGTCGCACAGCTGCTCGATCAGCGGCAGCGCTGCACCTTCTTCGCCGATGCGCTGGCAGGCCGGCACCTGCACGTTGTCGAGCAGCACCTCGGCGCCGCGCTGGCCGTCGAAGGTGGGATATCCGCGCAGCGTCACGCCCGGCGCGTCGCGCGCGATCCAGAACAGGCTGATGCCGCCCTGGTCCCGGCGTGCGCCGCCGCTACGCGCGCTGACCAGCAGATGCGAGACGAACGGTGCGCCCGCCACGGCGTGCTTGTGGCCGCTGAGCCGGTAGCCGTCCCCCTGGCGCGTGGCGCTGGCCTGCACGTCGTGCCGGCAGTAGCGGCTGGCGGGCTCGGCATGGGCCCACGCCACCGTGGCTTCGCCGCCGATGATGGCCGGGATCCACTGCGCCGCCAGCTCGGGGCTGCCGTGCAGCAGCGCGCCGCCGCCCAGCACCACGGTGCCCAGGTAGGGCTCCAGCACCAGGTGCCGGCCGAGCTGTTCCATCACCACCATATGCTCGACCGCGCCGCCGCCCATGCCGCCGAGGTGCTCGGGAAACGCGGCGCCGAGGATGCCCAGGTCGCGCGCAAACGCGCGCCAGCAGTCCGGGCGCCAACCCGCCGCGGACTGCGCCGCGGCGCGGCGGGCTTCGAAATCGTAGTGATCGGCGAGGTAGCGCGCGAGCGTGTCGCGCAGCATCGACTGTTCTTCCCTGAACTGGAAATCCACCTTGGCTCCTTCGGATAAGGGTGAGGCGTGAGGGCGGTAGCGTGGCGGTCATCTTCCGGCCAGGCAGCAGGGCGGCGCATCGTCGCATCGGACGAAGCTGAACCCCTGCCCGCAGCCGCGTTCCTTTGCGGCGCTGCGGCAAAACACGGTCGCGCCGCTTCGTCGCTTCCGACGATGGTCAAACCGGCCAGGGTTCCGAGAATGCGGAATCGGCATCCGCCCACCCACCAACCCAGTCGAGGAGCACCACGCCATGCATCCGCACATCCACGCGCAGCGCACGCCCGACAAGCCCGCCGTCATCATGGGCGGCAGCGGCGCCGTCGTCACCTACCGCGAGCTGGACCAGCGCTCGAACCAGGTCGCGCACCTGTTCCGCAAGCTGGGCCTGCAGCCCGGCGACCGCGTGGCCTTCATGGTGGAGAACCATGCGCGGCTGTTCGAGCTGTGCTGGGGTGCGCAGCGCAGCGGCATCGTCTATATCTGCCTGAGCACGCGCCTGAACGCCGCCGACGCGGCCTATATCGTCAATGACAGCGGCGCGCGCGTGCTGGTCACCACGCACGCGCAGGCCGAGATCGCCGCGGCGCTGAGCGGGCAGACGCCGGCTCTGCAGGCGCGCCTGATGCTGGATGGCACGGTGCCGGGCTATGACGGCTACGAGACCGCGCTGGCCGGCTGCCCGGCCACGCGCATCGCCGACGAAGTGACCGGCGGCGACATGCTGTATTCGTCGGGCACCACCGGCCGGCCCAAAGGCGTGTACGCGCCCCCGTCGAGCCCCGACATCGACGCGCCGACGACGCTGACCGCGCTGTGCCAGCGGCTCTACGGCTTCGATGCCGACACGCGCTACCTGTCGCCGGCGCCGCTGTACCACGCGGCGCCGCTGCGGTACAACATGTCGGTGCAGGCGCTGGGCGGCACCGCGGTGGTGATGGAGCATTTCGACGCCGAGCAGTTCCTGCGCCTGGTGCAGCAACACCGCATCACGCATACGCAGCTGGTGCCGACCATGTTCTCGCGCATGCTCAAGCTGCCGGAGGCGCAGCGGCAGGCCTATGACGTATCGTCGCTGCGCGTGGCGATCCACGCGGCCGCGCCATGCCCGGTGCAGGTCAAGGAAGCGATGATCGCGTGGTGGGGGCCGGTGATCTGGGAGTACTACGCCGGCACCGAGGGCAACGGCGTGACCGTGGTCGACACGCCGCAATGGCTGGAACGCAAGGGCACGGTGGGCCGGGCCATGGTCGGCAAGCTGCGCATCTGCGGGCCGGACGGCGCGCTGCTGCCGCCGGGCGAGCCGGGCACGATCTACTTTGCCGAGGGCCGCCCGTTCACGTACCACAACGACGCGGCCAGGACCGCGGAGACCCGTCATCCGCAGCATCCGGACTGGAGCACCATCGGCGATGTCGGCTACGTCGACGCGGACGGCTATCTGTACCTGACCGACCGCAAGGCCAACATGATCATCTCCGGCGGCGTCAACATCTACCCGCAGGAGGCCGAGAACCTGCTGATGACGCATCCGAAGGTGATGGATGTCGCCGTGATCGGCGTGCCCAACGAGGACTTCGGCGAAGAGGTCAAGGCCGTGGTGCAGCCCGCCGACATGGGCCAGGCCGGGCCCGAACTGGCGGCCGAGCTGATCGCGTTCTGCCGCGCCAACCTGTCGGCGCTCAAGTGCCCGCGCTCGGTCGACTTCGAGCCCGAATTGCCGCGCCTGCCCACCGGCAAGCTGCTCAAGCGGCTGCTACGCGACCGCTACTGGGCCGGACACGCCAGCAAGCTGGTGTGAGGCACCGGCAAGCGCTGCCCTGCCGCTGCCCGCGTTTTCGCCAGCGCAGCGGTTTACGTCATAATGCCTCGCTACACCACAGCCACGGCCGCCCGCCTGCATCCTGCAGCGCCGGGGGCGCATGGCGTGCCCGGCAAGGGCCGCGATGTGCGGGAGACCACTGACAGCCAATGGCAAGTATCGAGGAGACCGGACGGCGCACGCCGCCACCTGCAGGCGCGGCATCGCTGGCCGCCAAGCTGCGTCCGCCGCTGCTGAGCCCGTTCCAGGTCCAGCGCGCGGCGATCTGCGATGCCGTGTGCGCGGCGGGCTTCGTCAAGCTGGTGCTGGTGCGCGCACCCGCCGGCTTCGGCAAGACCACCGCCATGCTCCAGTGCCGCGCGCGGCTCGAGGCCGCCGGCGGCCGCACCGCGTGGCTGACGCTGGACCGCTCCGACAATGACACCTCGCGCTTCCTCGGCTCGATCGAGGCCGCCATCGCGCAGGGCCTGGGCAGCGGCGCGCCGGACCGGTCCGCGCGCGAGGCGCTGGCGCAGGATCCGGGCGAGCAGGCGCTGGCGCTGATCGACCGCCTCGCCAGCCATCACGGCGACTTCACGCTGTTCCTCGACGATTTCGAAGCGGTGCAGAACGCCGCGGTGGCGGGACTGGTCTGGCAGCTGGTGGAAAGCCTGCCGCCGGGCTGCCGCGTGGTGATCGGCACGCGCTGGGTGCCCGAAACCGGGCTGGCGCGCTTGCGCGCGCGTGGCGAGCTGCTCGAGATCGAGCCGGCGCAGCTGCGTTTTTCCGCCGACGAGACTGCCTCCTTCCTGCGCCAGGCGCGCGGGCTGAAGCTGGAGCAGTCCGCCATCAGCGTGCTGCACCGGCGCACCGAGGGCTGGGCCACGGCACTGTGGCTGGCGTCGGTGGCGCTGGAGCGGCGCACCCAGCCGGAGGGCTTTATCGCCGGCTTCTCGGGCTCGAACGCGGCCATTGCCGATTACCTGGTCGAAGACGTGTTCCTGCACCTGCCCGAAGCGGTGCGCGACTTCCTGCTGCGTACCTCGATCCTCGACCAGCTATGCGGGCCGCTGTGCGATGCGGTGTGCCAGCCGGCAGCCGGCAGCAGCGAGGAGATCCTGGCCTGGCTGGAGCGCGCCAACCTGTTCCTGCTGCCGCTGGAAAGCGAACGCTATGGCGAGCGCGGCTCCGGCGCCAAGTCCGAGCAATGGTATCGGTATCACAGCCTGTTCTCCGGTTTCCTGCGCGCGCAACTGGCGCAGGCAATGCCCGAGTCGGTGCCGCGGCTGCACCTGTCGGCGTCGCGCTGGTATGAGTCGCAGGGGCGCCTGGTGCCCGCGATCGAACATGCCTTCGCCGCCGGTGCGCTGGCGCATGCGCTGCAGTTGCTCGACAGCGCCGCCGACGACCTGCTGGCGCAGGGCCGCATGCGGCTGCTGACGCGCTGGCTGGAGTCGGTGCCCGCCGAGGACCTGGCCCGGCTGCCCAAGCTGCAGATCGCGCGCGTGTGGGCGGTGTCGTTCACGCGCGGGCCGGCCGAAGCGATCGCGCTGCTGCAGCAGATTCCCACCGAGGGCGCGGCCGGCGACCTGCTGGCCCATATCCGCGCGTTGCGCCACATGCTGCTGAACATGATGGACCGCTTCGACGACGCGCGCGCCTTCGCCCGCAACGAGCTGCCGCCGTTGCCGATGGGCTATGCTTTCCCCGATGCGATCCTGGCTACCTCGATGGCGCGGCTGGCCGCGGTGGCCGGCGATTATCCCGAAGCGCGCCGGCTGCTGCAGGTGGCGCGGCACGCGGTGCGCGGGTCCGACAGCAACTTCAACAAGATCTTCTCGGAATCGGTCGAGGGCCTGATCGATCTGCGCCAGGGCCGGCTGCAGCAGGCGCTGGCGCGCTTCCGCATCGCCGCCAGCACGATGCTGCCGAACCGCTTCGGGCCCACCAACGGCAACGCCATGGCCGGCATCCTGCTGGCCGAGGGCCTGTACGAGAGCGGCGATCCGGATCGCGCCAGCCGCCTGCTCAATGTCTACCTGCCGCTGTCGCGCGACCTCGGCCTGCCCGACCAGATCATCACCGCCCACGCGGTGCTGGCGCGCATCGCCTTCGAGCGCCGCGAGACCGACCAGGCCCACGAATGGCTGGCGCAGCTCGAAGCGCTGGGACATCATCGCGGCCTGACGCGGCTGGTGATGGCGGCGATGCTGGAGCGCGCCCGCCTGGCGCTGCGCCAGGGCAATGTGCATGCCGCGCAGGAGGCGATCGAGCGCGCCGCCGATCCGGCGCTGTGGCGCACGCGTCCCGGCGTCAGCTCCTTTGCCAGCGATGTCGAGGACATCACGCTGGGCCGGCTGCGGCTGGACCTGTACGCGCGTCCCGGCGCGCCGGTGCGCGAGGCCATCGAGCGGGAGCTGGCCGCCGCCGCCGGCAACCAGCTGATGCGCCGCGCCCTCAAGCTGCGCATCCTGCTGGCGCAGGCGTGGCAGCGCTGCGGCGACGGTGCGCATGCGCTGGTGGTGATGGGCGAGGCGCTGCGCTTCGGCGCGGCCGAGGGCTTCGTGCGCATCTTTGCCGACGAGGGCGACGATGTGCGCCGGCTGGTGGCCGACGCCTGCGCGCGGCAGGCGGCCAGCCTGCCGGCCCCTTATGTTGAAAAGCTGCTGCAGGCTTGCGGCCAGGCCGCCGCGGAGCCGCCCGGCGGTGCTGGCCGAGCCGCGCCGCCGGCGCTGGTGGAGCCGCTGACGCCCAAGGAGCAGAAGGTGCTGCACCTGCTGGCCGAGGGCTACTCCAACGTTGCCATGGCCGAACGCCTGTTCGTGTCCGAGACCACGGTGCGCACGCACCTGCGCAATATCAGCGCCAAGCTGCACGCCAGCAACCGCACCCAGGCGGTCGCGATCGCGCGCCAGCTCGGCCTGCTCTGAAGCTGCGACTCAGATTCCGATGAATTCGGTGAATTCCGCCAGCGGCGCGCGTTCGGCGCGCAGCTGGTTGGCGGGCGCCTCGGGGTCCTCGTAGCCGATCGCCATGCCGCTGAACAGCATGCGTTCGGCCGGCAGCGACAGGAACTGGGCAACGGTCTGCGGATACATCGCCCAGCACTCCTGCGCGCAGCTGTCCAGGCCTTCCTCGCGCAGCAGCAGCATCACCGTCTGCAGGTACATGCCCAGGTCCGACCATTGCGGCGGGCCCATGCGCCGGTCCACCGTGCAGAACAGCGCCAGCGGCGCGCCGAAGAAAGTGAAGTTGCTGGCGAACTGCGCCAGCCGCCGCGCCTTGTCCTGGCGCGGGATGCCGAGGTGGTGGTAGAGCGCCTCGCCCACCTGGAAGCGGCGCTCGCGGTAGGGCGAGACCAGTTCGCGCGGATAGATGTCGTACTCGCGCGTCTCGCCGGTGGGGGCCTCGGCGATGCGCGCCTGCATGATGCCGAGCAGGCGCTGCAGCGCCTCGCCGCCGACCACATGGATATGCCAGGGCTGCAGGTTGCCGCCGGACGGGGCGCGCGCCGCGGCGTCGAGCACGCGGCGGATGGCGTCGGGCGCAACGGCCCGGGGCAGGAAGCCGCGGACGGACTTGCGGCTGGCGACGGCTTGGCTGACTTTCATCGGAACTCCCGGAAAAGAATGTTCGACGCGGAGCGTCTCAGGCGAAGGGCGGTTCGCTGGTCCAGTCGAAGAAGTCCGGCAGGTCGTGCGACACGGTCTCGGGGAACGCGGCGGGGCGTTTTTCCAGGAACGCGCTGACGCCTTCCTTCACGTCGGCGGAGCGTCCGCGCGACTGGATCGCGCGGCTGTCGAGCTTGTGCGCTTCCATCGGGTGGCTGGCACCGGCCATGCGCCAGATCAGCTGGCGCGAGATCGCCACCGAGACCGGCGCGGCATTGGCGGCGATCTCGCGGGCGATCGCCTGCGCCGCCCGCAACAGGTCTTGGGGAGCGTGCAGCGACCGCACCAGGCCGCGTTCATGCGCCTCCTGGGCCGAGAACACGCGGCCGGTATAGCACCACTCCAGCGCGGTGGAGATCCCGACCACGCGCGACAGGAACCAGGACGACGCCGCTTCCGGCGTGATGCCGCGGCGTGCAAAGACGAAGCCGAACTTGGCGTCGGTCGACGCCAGCCGGATATCCATCGGCAACTGCATGGTCACGCCCACGCCGACCGCGGCGCCGTTGACCGCGGCGATCACCGGCTTGAGGCTGCGGAAAATGCGCAGCGACACGCGCCCGCCGCCGTCGCGATGGGCGGTATCCGGGCTGGCGCCATAGCGCTTCTCGAAATCGAAGGTCGAGCTGCCACCGGACAGGTCGGCGCCGGCGCAGAAGGCGCGGCCGGAGCCGGTGACGATCACCGCGCGCACGTTGTCGTCGGCATCGGTGGCGTCGAACGCGGCGATCAGCTCGTGCATCATCTGCGCGGTGAAGGCGTTGAGCTGGTCCGGGCGGTGCAGGGTGATGGTGGCGACACCGTCTGCAACGGCGTAGCGCAGGGTTTCGAACGAAGGCGTGGCTGGCGTCATGCGGGCTCCTGCTGGGAAAGGGAAGGGCTGCCGGAGGGTGCCGGAACACATGCCGGCAGCGGGGGCGGGGCTCGGCCAACACTAGTGCAGATTGCGCCGCCCGCAATCGTCGCTTCCGACGAGGCTGGGAGCGCGCACGGCGCCGTAGACTGATGCCGATCAGGCGGCAGGGCCAGCACATCACATCCACCATCGTGCTTCCCGCCGGCGCAGACAAAAAGGACCACCATGAAGACACGCATCACCGAACTGCTCGGCATCCGCTACCCGATCATCCAGGGCGGCATGCAATGGGTTGGCTACGCTGAAATGGCCTCCGCCGTTTCCAACGCGGGCGGCCTCGGCATCCTGACGGCGCTGACGCAGCCCACGCCCGAGGACCTGGCCGACGAGATCCGCCGCTGCCGCGAGATGACCGACAAGCCGTTCGGCGTGAACCTGACGCTGCTGCCGTCGATCAACCCGCCGCCGTATGCGCGCTACCTCGATGTCATCATCGAAAGCGGCGTCAAGGTGCTCGAGACCGCCGGCAACAACCCCAAGGAACATATCGCGCGGGCCAAGGCCGCGGGCATCAGGGTGATCCACAAGTGCGTGGCGGTGCGCCATGCGCTGTCGGCCGAGCGGCTGGGCGTGGACGCGGTCTCGATCGACGGCTTCGAGTGCGCCGGCCATCCGGGCGAGGACGATGTGCCCGGCATGGTGCTGATCCCGCAGGCGGTGCGCAAGCTGTCGATCCCGGTGATCGCCTCGGGCGGCATCGCCGACGGGCGCGGCATGGCGGCGGCGCTGGCGCTGGGCGCCGAGGGTGTCAACATGGGTACGCGCTTCTGCGCCACGCGCGAGGCGCCGATCCACGACAACGTCAAGCAGGCGCTGGTGCAGGCCAGCGAGCGCGACACCAACCTGATCTTCCGCACCTTGCACAACACCGCGCGCGTGCTCAAGAACGCGGTGTCGGACGAAGTGGTCAGCATCGAACGCCGTCCCGGCGGTGCCCAGTTCGAGGACGTCAAGCACCTGGTCGCCGGCGTGCGCGGCAAGGCTGCGCTCAAGGCGGGCGAGACCGACGGCGGCATCATCAGCGCCGGCCAGTGCGTCGGCCTGATCGACGATGTGCCCACTTGCGAAGAACTGATCACGCGCATGGTGGCCGATTGCCGCGAACACCTCAGCGTGGCCTCGCGCTACTTTGCCTGACGCCATGGCCGAGGCGGAAATCGAGGCGGCGTTGAGCCGCGCCATCGCTGCGCCGGCCGAAGCCGGCGCCGACGTGCCCGCAGGCTTTGTCCCGCTGCGCCGGATGAACGGCTACATGGCGGGCTTCGGCCAGCTCTACCTGCACGCGGCCCGCCGCACGCTGGCGGTGCGCATCGACGAGAGCCACCTGAACAACCTGGGCATTCCGCACGGCGGCATGCTGGCGACGCTGGCCGATACCGCCATCGGCATGATGATGTCGCTGGAAACCGGCCGTGCCAAAAGCGCGGTCACGGTCAACCTGAGCCTCGACTATCTCGATTCGGCGCGCCCGGGCGACTGGGTCGAAGCCCGCGTCGAGTTCGACAAGCTCGGCTCGCGGCTGCGCTACGGCACCTGCCGGCTGTTCAGCGGCGAGCGCTGCCTGCTGCGCGCCACGGCGATCTTCGCGGTGCTGGCGCCGCGCCCCTGAGCGCTGCGGCAACTTCGTCGCTTCCGACGACGCTGGCCGCCACCCGCGGCGCAACAATAGCCTTCGACGCTGCCGGCACCCGCGCCGGCATGCCGCACAACACAAGGGCTGCCCCGGCGGCCTGCACCGAACCAAGGAGATCACATGGCAGAGGCATATATCGTCGCGGCGGTCCGCACCGCCGGCGGCCGCAAGGGCGGCAAGCTGTCGGGCTGGCATCCGGCCGACCTGGCCGCGCAGGTGCTCGACGCACTGGTGGAGCGCACCGGCGCCGATCCGGCCCTGGTCGAAGACGTCATCATGGGCTGCGTGAGCCAGGTCGGCGAGCAGGCCGGCAACGTCGCGCGTAATGCCATCCTGGCCTCGCGCCTGCCGGAAAGCGTGCCGGGCACCTCGGTCGACCGCCAGTGCGGCTCGTCGCAACAGGCCCTGCACTTTGCCGCGCAGGCGGTGATGTCGGGCGCGATGGACGTCGTCATCGCCGCCGGCGTGGAAAGCATGACGCGCGTGCCGATGGGCCTGTCCTCGCAACTGCCGGCCAAGAACGGCTTCGGCGTGCCCAAGAGCCCGGGCGTCGAGGCGCGCTACCCCGGCGTGCAATTCAGCCAGTTCACCGGCGCCGAGATGATCGCGCGCAAGTACGAGCTGTCGCGCGAACAGCTCGACGCCTACGCGCTGCAAAGCCACCAGCGCGCCATCGCCGCCACCAAGGCCGGCCGCTTCAGCGCCGAGATCCTGCCGGTGGAAGTGCGCAGCGCCGACGGCGCCAATGGCGAGATGCACACCACCGACGAGGGTATCCGCTACGACGCCACGCTGGAGAGCATCGGCAGCGTCAAGCTGATCGCCGAAGGTGGCCGCGTCACCGCCGCCACCGCCAGCCAGATCTGCGATGGCGCCGCCGGCCTGATGGTGGTCAACGAGGCCGGCCTGAAGAAGCTGGGCGTCAAGCCGCTGGCGCGCGTGCACAGCATGACCGTGATCGGCCATGACCCGGTGGTGATGCTGGAAGCGCCGCTGCCGGCCACCGAGGTGGCGCTCAAGCGCGCCGGCCTGCGTATCGGCGATATCGGCCTGTTCGAAGTCAACGAAGCCTTTGCGCCGGTGCCGCTGGCCTGGCTCAAGGCTACGGGCGCCGATCCGGAACGCCTGAACGTACATGGCGGCGCGATCGCGCTGGGCCATCCGCTCGGCGGCTCCGGCGCCAAGCTGATGACCACGCTGGTGCATGCGCTGCATACGCATGGCAAGCGCTACGGCCTGCAGACCATGTGCGAGGGCGGCGGGCTGGCCAACGTGACCATCGTTGAGCGCCTGTAACACGGCGACGCGGCGACACAGAGCAGTAAAGGGAGAAGGACCGGCGGCGCGGGCATGTCAAAGTGCCCGCGCCAGCAGCCGGCGGAGGATAAAAATGGCCGCGGAATCGCGGCCATTGTCGTCTGGTGGCGAAGAAGCCTGGCTCGTAATGCGCGTCAGGCGAAGGTCACGGCGCTGCGCCGGTCGGCACGCTCGAGGTGGGGCACGTTGTTGAAGCTCAGCAGCCGCTGCACGCCGCGCCCGACGATGATCTCGCAGAACGCGGTATTGCGGAACTGCAGGTTCATCTCGATCGCGGCCTGCGCCGGCGCGCCGAGCAGGTCGGCGGTGGCACGGCCGATGGCGCCGCCCGAGCTGACCACCAGGATCGCATCCTCGCGCGTGGTGCCCTCGCTGGCCTGCGCCAGCGCGCCGGCAATGCGGGCGCCGAAGTCGGCCCAGCTCTCGGGCATGTCGGCCAGCCCGTCCTGCGTCCAGGCCGCATAGGCGGCGCGGAAGGTGCGCCAGTAATCGTTGTAGTCGCCGTTCTGGTGGGCGCGGTGGTCGGCGCCGCCGGTGTGGCAGCGGTACAGCGCCTCGCCGTCGTATTCATTCAGGCCGGGATGCGAGATCACCGCAGCCTGCGACTGCCCCATGCCGGCCAGGATTTCGGTGGCGGTATCCTGCTGGCGCACCAGCGTGCCGGCCACTACCCGGCTGAAGCTGACCCCGCGCTCGGCGAAATACTCGCCAAGCCAGCGCGCCTGCTGGCGGCCGGTGGCCGACAGGCAGTCGTAGTTGGCGGCGCCAAACGAGGCTTGTCCGTGACGGACGAGGAAAAGCGTGGCCATGAGCGGTCCCGATGAGCATGGAGGCGGAAAGGGCTGCCTCGGCGCGGGGCCGGGCGTGGGCACATTCTAGGGAGCGCCGGCGCTACCGCCAAGCAAGCGCCGCGCAATTCATAGCAGCCATGGCCCGGCTGCATTACCCGGGCAGGCTCAGGCCGTCCCGGTCGGCTTGACGTCGAGATAGCCAGCCATCAGGCGGCTCAACTCGCTGATCAGCCGCTCGTCGTCCAGGTGCAGCGGGCCGGAATCGTTGAGCACCGCGTTGACCAGCACGCTGAATACGGCCTGCATGGCAAAGCGCACCCGCAGTTCGGCGGTGTCGGCGGGCAGCGGCAGGCGCGGCACCAGCAACTGCACCATGCGCTCGACGATGGCTTCGCCGTTCTGGCGGTGGGGCAGCCATTCCTCGGGGCGCGTGGAGGCATGGCGCAGCGACGCGCGCATCACGCCACGGTTGGCCAGCGTGCCGAGCACCATGAAGCGCGCGGCCTTTTCCAGCAGCACCGGCGTGGCGACATCTTCCCAGCGTTCCTGCGCCAGGTAGCGGTCGATCGAGGCCGAGGTCTCTTCCATCACCAGCGCGCGCAGCGCCTCGAAATAGGCCATCTTGTCGCGGAAGCGCCCGTAGAAGGCGCCCACCGAGACCTGGCACGCCGCCGCGATCTGCGCCACCGAGACCGCGGCGAAGTCGCGCGTGGCAAGCAGTTCGCGGCCTGCGCCCAGCAAGGCCTGTTCGGTCTCGCGCGCACGGCGCTGGCGCGGTGGCTGCAGGATCGAGGGGGTGTCGATACGGGGGAAGGAAGCGTTGGCGGGGAAGCTGGAAGGCGTCGCTGACATGGTCATATTTCCGTATTCGAATTCGGATTCGAATTCGAAAATACCGGTGCGCACCGCAACGCGTCAAGGGGTTTTGTCGGTCGGCCCTGCAAAAGTCCCGGCCGGATGCCGTGCCGCGCACGACGGTCCGAGCCGCGTGCCTTGCGCGCTGCCGGGCCCATCGATCAGGGCATTCTGAATGCAAGCGCGGTAAGACGAGGGTTCAGCCGAACCGCGGGCTCAGCTCGTCGCGCATCCAGTCGATAAAGGCGCGGGTGCGCGCCGGCAGCAGCCGCGCGTGGGGATAGATCAGCGACAGCGGCCACGCCGGCAGCTCGAAGTCCTCCAGCACGATGCGCAGCTTGCGCTCTTCCACCAGTTGCGCAACCTGGTACGACAGGAAATGGCCGAAGCCGGCGCCGGCGGCACAGGCAGCTACGGCGGGCGCGGTCTGGTTGAACTCCAGGTTGCCCGTGACCGGCACGTGGAACTCGCGCGCGCCGTCGCGGAACGACCACCAGTGCGCATGGTTGCCGGTGAAGCGAACGCAGTTGGCGCTGGCCAGCTCGTCCGGGTGGCGCGGCACGCCGTGCTTGCGCAGGTAGGCGGGCGTGGCGACCACCACGCGGCGGATGCGGCCGACGGATTGCGCCACCAATGTGGAGTCGGCCAGCGGGCCGATGCGCACGCCGACGTCGAGGTCTTCCTCGAGCAGGTTCACCACGCGGTCGGTGAATTCCATGCGGCAGCGCACGCGCGGATAGCGCTGCACGAAGCGCGTCACCGCCGGCGCCACGTACATCTGGCCGAACAGCACCGAGGCGGTCAGCGTGAGCTGGCCACTGGGCTCGACATGGCTCGCGGTCAGGCCCGCTTCGACTTCATCGATATTGGCCAGGATGCGCCGGCAGCCGTCCAGGTAGTTGCGCCCTTCGGCGGTGAGCGACAGCCGCCGCGTGGTGCGGTTGAGCAGCCGCACCTGCAGCGCGGATTCGAGCGCCGCCAGCGTGCGCACCACCGCCGGCAACGAGGTATGCAGCGACGTCGCGGCGGCCGTCAGGCTGCCTTCGTCGACGATCCGCACAAAGGTCTGCATCGCGCGTAGCTTGTCCATGGCGCCAGACATTACTCCATTTTCTGGAGTAGTCAAATATCAATGGCCCCATTTATTCCAGTGTCGCCGGCGCCGAGAATCCGTCCATACCAACCGCTCAGGAGAGTGCCATGCAACATACCAATCCGCCCGCAGTGCCCGCCAGGCCGCTGGTGCTGTACCGTTCGCCGGTGTCCGGCCACGCGCATCGCGCCGAACTGATGCTGGGGCTGCTGGGCTTGCCCTACCGGCTGGTGGAAGTCGACCTGCGCGGCGGCGAGCAACGCAGCGAGGCCTTCCTGCGCCTGAACCCGTTCGGCCAGGTGCCGGTGCTGGACGACGACGGCGTGGTGCTGGGCGATTCCAACGCGATCCTGGTCTACCTGGCCACGCGCTATGACGACGGCCGCTGGCTGCCGCGAGATCCGGTCGGCGCCGCCCGCGTGCAGCGCTGGCTGTCGGTGGCTGCCGGCGAGATTGCGTTCGGCCCGGCCGCCGCGCGCCTGGGCGTGCTGTTCGGGCGGCCGGTGCCGATGGAAGATGCCGTCGCCCGCGCACAGCGGCTGTTCACGCTGATGGAGCCGCTGCTGGCCGCGCAGCCGTTCCTGGCCGCCGATCACGCCACCATTGCCGATGTCGCCGCCTACAGCTATATCGCCCGCGCCGAGGAAGGCAACGTGGCGCTGGCGCCGTACCCGGCGCTCAATGCCTGGCTGCGCCGCGTGGAAGCATTGCCCGGCTTTGTGCCGATGGTGGTATCGAAGGCCAGCCTGGCCGCCTAGCCATTGCCACCGGCGAGCGTCACGCCATTCCCGTTGCCAAGGAGCCAATCATGGACCTGCCCGCCTGGCCGCATGCCGGCCTGCCATTCCACGCCGGCGAACTCGCCGCGCAACAGCGCGCCGGCAAGCGCGAGCGCATGGCCGCGGCAGGCCCGCGCGTGATCCGCGGCGAGATGCCGGAACAGCATCGCACGTTCTTCGCCCAACTGCCGTTCCTGCTGGCCGGCGCGGTCGATGCCGACGGCAGGCCGTGGGCCACGCTGCTGGTCGGCCCGCCCGGGTTTGCGCGGACGCCGGACGCCACGCACCTGCGCATCGACGCGGTGCCGTTGCCCGGCGATCCGCTGGCCGCGGCGCTGGAGCAGGGCGCCCGCATCGGGCTGCTTGGCATCGAGCTGCCCACGCGCCGGCGCAACCGCATGAACGGGATCATTGTGGCGCGCGATCGGGTGGGGCTGACAGTCGAGGTCGAGCAGAGCTTCGGCAACTGCCCGCGCTATATCCAGCTGCGCGAAGTCGCCGCGGCCGAGGCTGCCACAGCGCCGGCGGTGTGGCACGGCGACGCCCTCGACGCGCATGCCAGCGCCTGGCTGCGCGGCGCCGATACGCTGTTCATCGCGTCCAGCCATATCGCGACGCCGCAAGACGAGGGCGAGCACACCGGCGGTGTCGATGTCTCGCACCGGGGCGGCAAGCCCGGCTTTATCCGCGTGGACGACGCCCATACCCTGACGTTCCCGGACTTCAACGGCAACAACTTCTTCAACACGGTTGGCAACCTGATCGCCGACCCGCGTGCGGGCATCGTCGTGCCTGACTTTGCCGACGGTTCCTTGCTGCATGTTGGGGGGCGCGCCGAAGTGATCTGGGACGGCGAGGAACTGGCCGCCTACGCCGGCGCCGAACGGCTGGTGCGGCTGCATGTCGAGCGCGCGGTGCGGCGCGAGCGCGTGTTGCCGTTGCGCTTCGCCTTCCGGGAATTCTCGCCGGTGCTGGCCGATACCGGCGCATGGCCGGAACGCTGAGGGCGGTGGCAAGCGGATCGGGCGAGGGCCGGGTTCAGCCACGCGCCCGGTATTTGAGCGCGGCGCAGCGCCCGGCCAGCGCGGTGATGCAGCAGGCGTCGCCGCGCCACTCACCGCCGGTCACGATGCCATTGGGATCCGCTACCAGCTTGCGCTGGCATTGCCCCGGCACAGGCGTGCGCTCCATGCCGGCATCGCGCGGGCCGCTGCCCGGCGGGCGCGCGGCCGGCACGGAATCGGTCCAGACGTAGGCGGTGCCGCCGGGAAGGGCCTGCACGGCCTGCGGCGGACCCCACTGGCGCTTTGCTTCATCGACGGGAACGCTCTTCCAGGAATCGATGACGTCTTGCATCGCGCCGGTCCCGATCCCGGCGCAGGCCGCCGTCAACGTTGCCGCGCCCAGGACCGCGACGCGCGCATGCCTGCGCGCCACGGCGCGGGCGGCAAACGCAAATCGGGCTGGATTGGCGGGCATGGGGCTCCACATCGGCGCAGCCCACGGCAAGGGGCGGTCTGTGCAGACTAGTGGAGCCGTCACATCGTTCGCAAGGGGCGTTTGGGGCCTGGCGTACGGATTGCCGGGGTCCGCGGCCCGGCAGGCTTACTCGGCAAACAAGCCGAGGGTTTGCTGCCCTGCGGTGGCAGGGGGCTTGCGCGCAGCATGCGTCGATGCCGTGCGTGCAGGGCGCGGGGCTTCAGCGTGCGTCTCTGGCGCGGTCAGCGTGAAATCCCGGCGCACCGACAGCGGCACCGCGTCCGGCATCCATTGCTCCCGGCGCGGCGCCAGGATCTGGTAGGTGTCCAGGTCGAAATGCGCGGGCGCGGTGGCCAGTGCGCCGGCGTCCTCCAGCGTTTCCGCGCAGCCGAGGTAGCACCACTCGTCGACGACATGCCACCATGCGCGCGCGCCGTGTTGCTCGCGCCAGGCCACCGGGCCGTCGAACGGCCATGGCACCAGCGCGATCGGTCCCAGCGCGGCGGCCAGACGGGCACGATGTTCACGCGACGTTTCCACGCCGACGCAGGCGCCGGCGCAGCGGTGGACCTGGCGCGCAAAGCAGGGGCTGCCACGGCGCGTGGTCTTTTCCAGCGACAGCGTGGCCAGGCACAGGCCGTGCTCCTTGGCCAGCGTGCGCAACCGTGCCTCGGCCGCGCCACGGCTGCCGAAGACGCCGAACAGGTCGCGATGCCGGCAGAAGTCCGTGTCGCGATCCGAGCGCAGGCGCGGCACCGGCAACTGCTGCGGCAACTCCCATGCGTACAGGCGCGTATTCCGGCGCAGCAGCTGATTGTGCACCGGCTGCATGGCCTTGACGAGCCGGGCTTCCAGCAACAGCGCGCCGGTTTCGCCGCCGGTCTCCCGCCATTCGACCCGGCGCACCAGCCGCGCCAGCCGCATATCGTTGCCATGGCGGTAGTCGCCGGAAAAATGGGCGCCAATGCGCTGGCGCAGGTGCACGCTCTTGCCGACATAGAGCGGCACGTCCTGGTCGCCATAGAAGATATAGACACCCGGGGTGGCGGGCACGTCTTCGAGCGCGGTCTCCTCCAGCCCGGCCGGCAGGCTGGCGCGCCGCACCAGGGTGCGCACGGCCGCTTCCACCAGCTCGACCGAATAGGTGGCATGGATCTTCTGCCAGAACTGCCACAGCAGCTCGGCATCGGCCAGCGCGCGGTGCCGGCCCTTGGGCAGCAGGCCGAAGCGGGCGATCAGTGCGTCCAGGCCATGGCGTTCCACCGACGGGAACAGGGAGCGCGAGAGCCTGACGGTGCACAGCACGTCGGCCCGGAACGTCACGCCGGCGCGCCGGAACGCGTTCTTCAGGAAGCCGTAGTCGAAGCGTGCGTTATGGGCCACGAACAGGCGGCCCTGCAGTCGCTCCGCGAGCGACTCGGCCAGGGATTCGAAGGTGGGCTGACCGAGCACCATGTCGTCGCTGATGCCGGTCATACGCTGGATAAACGGCGGGATCGACATGCCGGGGTCGAGCAGGGTCTCCCATTCGACGATACCGTCGGGGCCGACTTCCACCACGCCGATCTCGGTGATGCGGTCGCGCTGGGCGTCCGCGCCAGTGGTTTCCAGGTCGACAAAGACGATAGGACGCGACAGTGCCGCGGCCAGCGAGTGGGCGTCCAGCAGGCGGGTACCGTCCGCTGGCAGGCGAGACGGTTGATAGGTAGGCAGCTCAGGCATTTGCCGATTTTAAGGGGCCGCCGATGGCGGCACGAAGAAGTTTTCAAATACCACTTGCCAACCCCGCCGCGCTCGCTTACTATTCGCCCCCTCGCAACACAACGCGGCCCCTGCAAGGCAGGCGCAGCAAGGGTTGCGGGGTCGGCCGGGAGGTTGGCGCAGCGAGGTTTGCAGCGCCGGCCGCAGCAAAAAAGTTTGCTGAAACGGTTGACGAAACGAAGAAAGCTCTGCATAATCTCGTTTCTCTGCTGCAGACAACGCAGCGCGCTGAACGGCAAAGCCGGATGGCGAAGTTCTTTAACAAACAAACAACCGATAAGTGTGGGCGCTGGGTAGCGGACGCCGCTGTCTACGGACAGTGAGGCTTCAAGTTATACAGTGCTCGCACAGCAAAACGTGACCGGGTCTTCGGATCTGGTCAGTCAGTTTTCTGAGAGTGAGCGACCGCTCGAAAGAGCGAGGGTCTTCGGACCCACACAGAGATTGAACTGAAGAGTTTGATCCTGGCTCAGATTGAACGCTGGCGGCATGCCTTACACATGCAAGTCGAACGGCAGCGCGGGCTTCGGCCTGGCGGCGAGTGGCGAACGGGTGAGTAATACATCGGAACGTGCCCTGTCGTGGGGGATAACTAGTCGAAAGATTAGCTAATACCGCATACGACCTGAGGGTGAAAGCGGGGGACCGCAAGGCCTCGCGCGACAGGAGCGGCCGATGTCTGATTAGCTAGTTGGTGGGGTAAAGGCCTACCAAGGCGACGATCAGTAGCTGGTCTGAGAGGACGATCAGCCACACTGGGACTGAGACACGGCCCAGACTCCTACGGGAGGCAGCAGTGGGGAATTTTGGACAATGGGGGCAACCCTGATCCAGCAATGCCGCGTGTGTGAAGAAGGCCTTCGGGTTGTAAAGCACTTTTGTCCGGAAAGAAATGGCGCTGGTTAATACCCGGCGTCGATGACGGTACCGGAAGAATAAGCACCGGCTAACTACGTGCCAGCAGCCGCGGTAATACGTAGGGTGCGAGCGTTAATCGGAATTACTGGGCGTAAAGCGTGCGCAGGCGGTTTGATAAGACAGGCGTGAAATCCCCGAGCTCAACTTGGGAATGGCGCTTGTGACTGTCAGGCTAGAGTATGTCAGAGGGGGGTAGAATTCCACGTGTAGCAGTGAAATGCGTAGAGATGTGGAGGAATACCGATGGCGAAGGCAGCCCCCTGGGACGTCACTGACGCTCATGCACGAAAGCGTGGGGAGCAAACAGGATTAGATACCCTGGTAGTCCACGCCCTAAACGATGTCAACTAGTTGTTGGGGATTCATTTCTTCAGTAACGTAGCTAACGCGTGAAGTTGACCGCCTGGGGAGTACGGTCGCAAGATTAAAACTCAAAGGAATTGACGGGGACCCGCACAAGCGGTGGATGATGTGGATTAATTCGATGCAACGCGAAAAACCTTACCTACCCTTGACATGCCACTAACGAAGCAGAGATGCATTAGGTGCCCGAAAGGGAAAGTGGACACAGGTGCTGCATGGCTGTCGTCAGCTCGTGTCGTGAGATGTTGGGTTAAGTCCCGCAACGAGCGCAACCCTTGTCTCTAGTTGCTACGCAAGAGCACTCTAGAGAGACTGCCGGTGACAAACCGGAGGAAGGTGGGGATGACGTCAAGTCCTCATGGCCCTTATGGGTAGGGCTTCACACGTCATACAATGGTGCGTACAGAGGGTTGCCAACCCGCGAGGGGGAGCTAATCCCAGAAAACGCATCGTAGTCCGGATCGTAGTCTGCAACTCGACTACGTGAAGCTGGAATCGCTAGTAATCGCGGATCAGCATGCCGCGGTGAATACGTTCCCGGGTCTTGTACACACCGCCCGTCACACCATGGGAGTGGGTTTTGCCAGAAGTAGTTAGCCTAACCGCAAGGAGGGCGATTACCACGGCAGGGTTCATGACTGGGGTGAAGTCGTAACAAGGTAGCCGTATCGGAAGGTGCGGCTGGATCACCTCCTTTCCAGAGGCTTGTGTCTCAAGCCTAGCGTTCACACTTATCGGTTTGTTTGCTGTTACAGCCAAGGGTCTGTAGCTCAGGTGGTTAGAGCACCGTCTTGATAAGGCGGGGGTCGTAGGTTCAAGTCCTACCAGACCCACCAAGTTATCCGGAAGGGGGATTAGCTCAGCTGGGAGAGCACCTGCTTTGCAAGCAGGGGGTCGTCGGTTCGATCCCGTCATCCTCCACCACTACCTGGTACCTTGGTTTGGTTGGCCAAATGCAAGCGCTTAAGACTTGAGCGTTTGCATTTGGCATTGCCAAGCGATCTAACGATCGGCTGTTCTTTAACAATATGGGATGTAGTAAAGGTGTCGCGCGAGCGTTGATGAGACGCACATGTAGTTTAACGTGATACCGGGTTGTGATTGTATCAACCAAAGTATTTAAGTGATCGAAAGATGACTTGGAATACGGCACAAATGCGAGAACTCAACCTGTAGTGAGCGTGTCGATGAGACACACTTGTTATAGGGTCAAGCGAACAAGTGCATGTGGTGGATGCCTTGGCGATCACAGGCGATGAAGGACGCGGTAGCCTGCGAAAAGCTTCGGGGAGCTGGCAAACAAGCTTTGATCCGGAGATGTCCGAATGGGGAAACCCGGCCCGTATGGGTCATCCCACACTGAATCCATAGGTGTGGGAAGCGAACGCGGCGAACTGAAACATCTAAGTAGCTGCAGGAACAGAAATCAACCGAGATTCCCAAAGTAGTGGCGAACGAAATGGGAAGAGCCTTGCACTCTTTAGCAGGACTGTTAGCAAAACGGGATGGAAAGCCCGGCCATAGCAGGTGATAGCCCTGTATGCGAAAACAGACTTGTGGAACTAGGTGTGCGACAAGTAGGGCGGGACACGTGAAATCCTGTCTGAAGATGGGGGGACCATCCTCCAAGGCTAAATACTCGTGATCGACCGATAGTGAACCAGTACCGTGAGGGAAAGGCGAAAAGAACCCCGGGAGGGGAGTGAAATAGATCCTGAAACCGCATGCATACAAACAGTCGGAGCCTCGTAAGGGGTGACGGCGTACCTTTTGTATAATGGGTCAGCGACTTACATTCAGTGGCAAGCTTAACCGATTAGGGAAGGCGTAGCGAAAGCGAGTCCGAACAGGGCGTTGAGTCGCTGGGTGTAGACCCGAAACCAGATGATCTATCCATGGCCAGGTTGAAGGTGCGGTAACACGTACTGGAGGACCGAACCCACTAACGTTGAAAAGTTAGGGGATGAGCTGTGGATAGGGGTGAAAGGCTAAACAAATCTGGAAATAGCTGGTTCTCTCCGAAAACTATTTAGGTAGTGCCTCGTGTCTCACCTTCGGGGGTAGAGCACTGTCATGGTTGGGGGGTCTATTGCTGATTACCCCGCCATAGCAAACTCCGAATACCGAAGAGTGCAATCACGGGAGACAGACATCGGGTGCTAACGTCCGGTGTCAAGAGGGAAACAACCCAGACCGCCAGCTAAGGTCCCCAAATATAGCTAAGTGGGAAACGAAGTGGGAAGGCTAAAACAGTCAGGAGGTTGGCTTAGAAGCAGCCACCCTTTAAAGAAAGCGTAATAGCTCACTGATCGAGTCGTCCTGCGCGGAAGATGTAACGGGGCTAAGCTATATACCGAAGCTGCGGACGCACGCAAGTGCGTGGTAGGAGAGCGTTCTGTAAGCCTGTGAAGGTGTCTTGTAAAGGATGCTGGAGGTATCAGAAGTGCGAATGCTGACATGAGTAGCGATAAAGGGGGTGAAAGGCCCCCTCGCCGTAAGCCCAAGGTTTCCTACGCAACGTTCATCGGCGTAGGGTGAGTCGGCCCCTAAGGCGAGGCAGAGATGCGTAGCTGATGGGAAGCAGGTTAATATTCCTGCACCGTCGTATGATGCGATGGGGGGACGGATCGCGGAAGGTTGTCCGGGTGTTGGAAGTCCCGGTCCCTGCATTGGAGAAGGCGCTCAGGCAAATCCGGGCGCGGGATTCAAGAGTGTGGGGCGAGCGGCCTAGTGCTGCGAAGCAATTGGAAGTGGTTCCAAGAAAAGCCTCTAAGCTTCAGTCATACGAGACCGTACCGCAAACCGACACAGGTGGGCGAGATGAGTATTCTAAGGCGCTTGAGAGAACTCGGGAGAAGGAACTCGGCAAATTGGTACCGTAACTTCGGGATAAGGTACGCCCTGGTAGCTTGACTGGCCTGCGCCAGAAGGGTGAAGGGGTTGCAATAAAATGGTGGCTGCGACTGTTTAATAAAAACACAGCACTCTGCAAACACGAAAGTGGACGTATAGGGTGTGACGCCTGCCCGGTGCCGGAAGATTAAATGATGGGGTGCAAGCTCTTGATTGAAGTCCCGGTAAACGGCGGCCGTAACTATAACGGTCCTAAGGTAGCGAAATTCCTTGTCGGGTAAGTTCCGACCTGCACGAATGGCGTAACGATGGCCACACTGTCTCCTCCCGAGACTCAGCGAAGTTGAAGTGTTTGTGATGATGCAATCTCCCCGCGGCTAGACGGAAAGACCCCATGAACCTTTACTGTAGCTTTGCATTGGACTTTGAACCGATCTGTGTAGGATAGGTGGGAGGCTTTGAAGCGTGGACGCTAGTCTACGTGGAGCCGTCCTTGAAATACCACCCTGGTTTGTTTGAGGTTCTAACCTTGGCCCGTGAATCCGGGTCGGGGACAGTGCATGGTAGGCAGTTTGACTGGGGCGGTCTCCTCCCAAAGTGTAACGGAGGAGTTCGAAGGTACGCTTGGTACGGTCGGACATCGTACCTAAAGTGCAATGGCAAAAGCGTGCTTAACTGCGAGACCGACAAGTCGAGCAGGTGCGAAAGCAGGACATAGTGATCCGGTGGTTCTGAATGGAAGGGCCATCGCTCAACGGATAAAAGGTACTCTGGGGATAACAGGCTGATACCGCCCAAGAGTTCATATCGACGGCGGTGTTTGGCACCTCGATGTCGGCTCATCTCATCCTGGGGCTGTAGCCGGTCCCAAGGGTATGGCTGTTCGCCATTTAAAGAGGTACGTGAGCTGGGTTTAAAACGTCGTGAGACAGTTTGGTCCCTATCTGCCGTGGGCGTTGGAATCTTGACGGGGGCTGCTCCTAGTACGAGAGGACCGGAGTGGACGTACCGCTGGTGTACCTGTTGTCTCGCCAGAGGCATCGCAGGGTAGCTATGTACGGAAGAGATAACCGCTGAAAGCATCTAAGCGGGAAACTCGCCTGAAGATGAGGATTCCCTGGCGGCTTGACCGCCTTGAAGGGTCGTTCGAGACCAGGACGTTGATAGGCTGGGTGTGGAAGCGCAGTAATGCGTTAAGCTAACCAGTACTAATTGCCCGTAAGGCTTGATCCTATAACCAGTGTGTTTCACCTGGTGAGCGATCGCCTTGTGCCTCGATACACACAACCAACACTACATCCCGATTCGTGACGCTGTCCCCACGACAGCGCCACAACCCCTCATGCCTGGTGACCATAGCGAGTTGGAACCACCCCTTCCCATCCCGAACAGGTCCGTGAAACGACTCCGCGCCGATGATAGTGCGGATTACCCGTGTGAAAGTAGGTCATCGCCAGGCTCTTATTGTGCAAAACCCCTCGACAGCGTGTGCTGCGAGGGGTTTTGTCTTTGGCGCGGCCAGATCGTGCGGCCGTGTTCTCGCTAGAGCGTGCGCCGCACCGTGGCACTCAGGATCGCGCCAGCCAGGCATAGTCCGCCCAGCAAGGCCGCGGCCGGCGTGACACCGTATGTTGCCGACGCGCTTGCGGCAACGGGCAACAGCACCAGTACGGCCACGTTATTGACGCTCTCCGAGGCCGCCAGCACCTTTCCTTTGTTCGCACCCCCCCGCTGCGCGAGGATGGCGGTGCTGGCAGGTGCCGCGATACCCAGCGCCGCTCCCCAGACCAGCAGACATCCCAGCGCCGCCGGCAGTCCAATGGCGGCAGTCAGGAACAATGTCATGGAGCCGGCGACCACCACGGCAGCGAAAAACAGGGTGTTCTCGTCGCGCTGGTAACGCCGGCTGGCATGTCCTGCCAGCATATTGCCGATCGCCAGCCCCAGACCGAATACCGAAACGGCAATGCCGACGGATCCCACTTCCAGCTGATATCGCATCCGCAACACTTCTCCCGCAAAGACATAGCCCGCAACTGCGCTGCCATTCCAGGCGCCTTTTGCGAGCAGAAGCGTGAAGATGCCGGAGCTTGCCTTCTTGCTGGAAGACAATTTCCCGGTCGCGCAGGAGCGTGGCATATCGCGCGGAATCACATGCCAGCCTGCCGTGAAGGCCGCAAGGCAGCTGACGGCGATCATCATAAACGGCGCGCGCCACCCCCAGGCCTCCACCAGCAAACCGGCCACGGCGGGCCCAGCCGCAATCCCCGCCGTCATGCCGAGCATGACGCCACCCATGGCGCCGGCTTGTCTCGCCTGCGGAATCCGATCGGCGATCACGGCGAAGACGGTCGGGATGGTCGCGGCCGCGGCCAGGCCGCTCAGAATGCGCAGGGCCATGGCGGCCCGCAGGGTCGGCACCAGCGTCAGCGCAATGCTATCCACCGCGAACAACAGCATGGCAGTGAGCAGCACCCCGCGGCGTCCGGCGCGATCCGAGAGCCAACCCATCAACGGCGCCGCCGCGGCGTAGGACAAGGCGTATGCCGAGACCAGTCCCGAGGCATGCGCCGGGGACGTGTTGAAGGCCGATGCGAGCGGGGCCAGCATCGGTGCGAGCATGAACTCCGCTGCCCCGACCATGCAGACGCAAAGGGCCAGGACGGGCAGAAGGAACGGAGATGGCATGCGGAAACTCCGGGGATGAGATGACGGACAGCGCAAAGCGCGCGTCGAGACGACGCAACGCGACGGCATCGATGGCGAAAACCAGCTAAATCGGGGAATTGAGGGGCGCCGCGGAGTCGGGCACAGACAGAAGCGGTGCGCGGGGGCACCAGTCAGGCGGGATGGGCGGACCAGGGAAGTCCGCCCGGAAGATGCAAGATTCTAACGTATTGCCGGGATAGGCGCGTCGGCTTAGTCGGCCTCGACCTTCATCGATTTCAGCAGCGGCTGCCACTTGTCGCTTTCCGCCTTCAGCAGCGTCCGCAGGCCATCAGGCGTCTGCTTGTCGACCGGCACGATTTCAGCGCCGAGTCCGTCCAGCTTCCTGATCACGGCCGGATCCTTCAGGCCCTTCTGCAACGCCCGGGTCAGGCGTTCCACGGCAGCCGGCGGCGTGCCCTTGGGCGCGTAGATGCCGTGCCATACCTTGACGTCAAAGCCTTTCAGCCCGCCTTCCTGCAGCGTCGGGGCCTGCGGCAGCGCCTTGATCCGTGCCGGCGTGGTGACGCCGAACAGGCGCACGCGCTCGGCCTGGATATGGGGCAGGGTGGCCGTGGTCTGGTCGCACAGCAGGTCGACCTGGCCGCCCAGCAGCGCGGTCAGCGCGGGGCCCGCGCCCTGGTAGGGGATCGCGTTAAGCTTCACGTGCACCGATTGTTCGAACAGCAGCCCGCACAGCTGGGACACCGCGCCCAGCCCGGCATTGGCCAGCGACACCTTGTCCTTGTTCTGGGTCACGTACTGGATCAGCTCCGGCACCGTCTTGGCCGGCAGGTCCTTGCGGCCCATCAGCGTCATCGGTACGTCCGCCACCTGGCCGACGTACTCGAAGTCCTTCAGCGGCGCATATGACAGCTTCTTGTACAGTGCCGGTGCGGTGGCCATGCCGTTGTGGTGGATCAGCAACGTATAGCCGTCGGCCTGGGCGCGGGCGACAAAGGCGGCGGCGACGGTGCCGCCGGCACCGGTGCGGTTTTCCACCACCACGCTCTGGCCGAGGTCTTGTGACATGGCTTGTGCCAGCGTGCGCGCGACGACATCGGTCGGGCCGCCGGCGGAGTAGGGCACTACCAGGGTAATCGGCTTGGCCGGATAAGCGTCGGCCGCCGCCGCGCCGGAGGCGCCCGCCAGGGCACCAGCCGTCGCCAGCACGCCCGCGAGCCATCGCGGCCCGGCGTGCCAGTACTTCGCATTCTTCATTGCTGTCTCCAGATGGGTGCCGCGCCGTGGGTCCGGCGCGGCTGGTCGGGGTTGCGCGGCTAGCATGGCGGCAAGCCGCGGCGACAGCAATCTGGTTCTCGTTAAGGATGCCTAATGCCTGGTGAAAGATCAGGCCGTTTCGGCCACGCGCACCTCCACCAGCAGTTTTTTCAGTTCCGGCACGCACGAGCCGCAGTTGCCGCCGGCCTTGACGCAGGCCGTGATCTCCGCGGGCGTCTTCAGGTCATGCTTGCGCACCGCATCACAGATCGTGTTGCGCCCGACGCCGAAGCACGAGCACACGGTCGGGCCGGCGTCGGCGCCTTTCTCCATCGGCTGTCCGAGCAGCAGGCCGATGCGGTCGGCGTCTTCCAGCCGCTCGCGTCCGAACAGGCCGGCGAGCCATGCGCGCGACGGCAGCTCGGGACGCGTCGAAACATAGACGCAGGCCTCGAGCCGGTCGTCGACGACATGGCCCGCGTGGTACACGCCCGCGGCGCGGTCCTCGTATTCCAGCCAGTCGGCGTCCGGGTCGGTCACGCCAAGCAGCGCGCGGGCCCAGGCGGTGCGGTCGGCAACGGTGTCGCGGCCGGCGAATTCATAGCGCTGGAACTGGCGGCCCTGCACCCGCGTCCAGTAGGTCAGCGCCTCAGCCGGCAGCGCGCGGCGGCTCAGCATGAAACCATGCCAGTGCACGCCGAACGGCTCGACCCGCACTGGCGTGTGCTTGAACTCGGGCTCGCCGGAAACCGGATCGACCACCGGATTAACCAGCGCGCCGACGCGCGCGTCGGAGCTGAACTGCCCGTTCCAGTGGATCGGCACGAACACACTGCCGCGCGGGATGCCGCCGCCATGCCGCACCCGTGCGACCATCGCGCCCCAACGCGTGCTGACGCGCGCCAGCTTGCCTTCACCCACGCCGCACAGCAGCGCGTCCTGCGGATGCATGTCGACAAAGGGTTCGGGCAGGTGGTCGGCGAGCTTGGCCGACTTGCCGGTGCGCGTCATGGTGTGCCACTGGTCGCGCACGCGGCCGGTGTTCAGGATCAGCGGGAAGTCGTCGTCGGGCGCGTGGGCCGGCGCGCTCGGCGGCGTGGCGACAAAGCGGGCGCGGCCGTCGGCGTGGGCATAGCGGCCATCGCCGAACAGTCGCCGGGCGTCCCGGGCGCCTTGCGCGGGCACGGGCCATTGCACCGGTTCCAGCGCGTCATAGCGCGCCGGGTCCAGGCCGGCCAGTCCGCCGATATCGAACGCGCGCGGCGCGTCATGGTTGCGCCATGCACTCAGGCGCGCGTGTTCGTCGAAGATCTGGTGCGGCCCGGCAAAGTCGAAGCCGCCGAAGCCCATGCGGCGTGCCACCTCGCACAGGATGTCCCAGTCGGCGCGCGCTTCGCCCGGCGCCGGCAGGAACGCACGCTGGCGCGAAATGCGCCGCTCCGAGTTGGTGACGGTGCCGTCCTTCTCGCCCCAGCCCAGCGCGGGCAGCAGCACATGCGCGGCGGCGTTGGTGTCGGTGCGCTCGACGATGTCGCTGCTGACCACCAGTTCGCACCTGGCCAGCGCCCGGCGCACCTGGTCGGCATCGGGCAGGCTCACCACCGGGTTGGTGGCGATCACCCAGACCGCCTTGACGCGGCCGGCTTCGATGGCCTCGAACAGCTCTACCGCCTTCAGTCCAGGACGGTCGGCCATCGCCGGCGATTGCCAGAAGCCCTGCACCACGTCGCGATGCAGCGGGTTGGCCAGTTCCATATGCGCGGCCAGCATGTTGGCCAAGCCACCGACTTCGCGCCCGCCCATCGCGTTGGGCTGGCCGGTCAGCGAGAACGGGCCCATGCCCGGCTGGCCGATACGGCCGGTGAGCAGGTGGCAGTTGATGATGCTGTTGACCTTGTCGGTCCCGGCAGACGACTGGTTGACGCCCTGCGAAAAGGCCGTCACGGCCTTGTCGGTCTGCGCGAACAGTGCGTAGAAGTCCAGCACGTCCTGCAGGTTCAGCTTGCAGGCGCGGGCCACGGCAGCCGGATCGGCGCAGGCGGCGTCAGCGGCCTGCAGGGCCTGGTCCAGTCCCGCGGTGCTGGCGCCGATGAAAGCGGCGTTGGCGTGCCCTTCACGCGCCAGGTAGCTCAGCAGCCCGTTGAACAGCCACACGTCGGTGCCCGGGCGGAGCGCCAGGTGCAGGTCCGCCAGCTCGCAGGTGGCGGTGCGGCGCGGGTCGATCGCCACGATCTTCATTTGCGGGCGCGCTTCCTTGGCCCGGGACAGGCGCTGGAACAGGATCGGATGGCACCACGCGGTGTTGGAGCCCACCAGCACCACCAGGTCCGCCAGTTCCAGGTCTTCGTAGTTGCCCGGCACCAGGTCTTCGCCGAAGGCGCGCTTGTGTCCGGCCACCGCCGACGACATGCACAGGCGCGAATTGGTGTCGATATTGGCACTGCCGATGAAGCCTTTCATCAGCTTGTTGGCGACGTAGTAGTCCTCGGTCAGCAGCTGGCCCGAGACATAGAGCGCGACCGAATCCGGACCATGGCGGCGGATGATGTCGGTGAAGCCCTGCGCCACGGTCTCGAGCGCGCGGTCCCACGACACCTGCCGTAGCTGGCCTTCGTCATCGCGCAGCTTGGGATGGAGCAGGCGGCCTTCCAGGTCGACGGTTTCGCCCAGCGCCGAGCCCTTGACGCAGAGCCGGCCCTGGTTGGACGGATGCTGCGCGTCGCCCGCGATCTCGACCTGGCCGTGGGCGCGCACCGTGGCACGCACGCCGCAGCCTACGCCGCAGTACGGGCACGTGGTGGCGGTGGTAGTGGTCAGGGTTGCGGATACAACCGGGATGTCGGACAGGTTCACGCGTTCTCCGTGCGGGGGCGTTATATGGCTTGGGTGACGCTAGGCAGCGAGCGCTTCGCACTGTGCCTTGCCGAACAGCAGGCGCTGGCGCAGCGCCGCCACCGGCGTGCGTTGCTGGATCAGCTCGAAGTACCAGGCGCCGTCCTGCACGTCGCCGTACAGCACCGCGCCGACCAGGCGCCCGTCCTGCAGCACCAGGCGCTTGTAGACACCGCGGCGCGCGTCGCGCAGCACCAGGTCTTCGCTGCCTTCGCCGCCGATGAAGTCGCCGGCGGAGTACAGGTCCACGCCGGTCACCTTCAGCTTGGTCGCGGTGGCCTGCTGCACGTAACGGCGATGGCCGGCGCCGGCCAGGTGCGCGGCGCACACGCGCGCCTGGTCCCAGATCGGCGCCACCAGCCCGAAGGTGGCCTGGCGATGCTGCACGCATTCGCCCACGGCGTAGATGCGCGGATCATAAGTCTGCAGGGTGTCGTCGACGACGATGGCGCGCTCGCAGTGCAGGCCGGCGCCGGCGGCCAGTTCGATATTGGGGCGCACGCCGGCGGTCATCACCACCAGGTCGGCGGGGATCTCGCTGCCGTCCTGGAAGCGCACCCCGGTGACGCGTTCGCTGCCGAGGATCCCTGCGGTCTGCGCGCTCAGCAGGAAGCGCAGGCCCTTGCGTTCCAGCGCGCCCTTGAGCAGCGTGGCGGCGGGCTTGTCGAGCTGGCGTTCCATCAGGCAGTCGGCCAGGTGCACCACGGTCACGTCCATGCCCTGGCGCAGCAAGCCGTTGGCCGCCTCCAGGCCCAGCAGGCCGCCGCCGATCACCACCGCGTGGCGGTGGTTGCGCGCGGCCTGCAGCATGGTCTCGACGTCCTGGATGTCGCGGAACGCGATCACGCCGTCGAGCTGGTGGCCCGGCACCGGAAGGATGAACGGCTTCGAGCCGGTGGCCAGCAGCAGGCGGTCATAGCGCACCTCGCGCCCCGCGGCGGAACGCACCACGCGGCGCGGCCGGTCGATCGAGACCACGGGATCGCCGGCGAGCAGCTCGATGCCGTTCTCTTGGTACCACGCGCGCGTGTTCAGCATGATGTCCGCCACCGTCTTCTCGCCGGCCAGCACCGGCGACAGCAGGATGCGGTTGTAGTTGCCGTGCGGCTCGGCGCCGAACACCGTGATGTCGTACAGGTCCGGCGCCAGGCGCAGCAGCTCTTCGACGGTGCGCATGCCGGCCATGCCGTTGCCGACGACGACCAGGCGCGGCCGGGCTTGGGGGTTGGCGGAAGGCGTCATGCCGGCATCTCCGTTGGCAGGGCGGGTGGGCGGGGGCAGCATCGATCGGAGCCAGGGTCAGGCGGCGAGTTCTTCCTCGGCCTCGCGCACGGCCACGCCGGCGGCGATCCAGACCTTGCCGTCATAGACGCGCGCGGCGTAGGCGTTGACCGACTGCCCGGGCGCCTCCAGGCATTCGCCGGTGCGCAGGTCGAAGTGGTGCTTGTAGATCGGCGAGGCCACCACCAGCCGGTCGCCCAGGTTGCCGACCAGCCCGCGCGACAGCACCGCGGCCTGCGCGTTGGGATCGAAGTTGTCGATGGCGTAGACCTCGTCGCCTCGGCCGATGCGGAAGACCGCGACCTGGCGGTCGTCGACCAGCGCGCACACACCAGTATTGGGCACGATATCGCGTACGGTGCAGACGGCGGTCCAGGTTTCGGCATGGTGGGGTTGGCTCATCACGTTCTCCTTGTTTGCGGGCACGGTCAGGCGGCTTTCGCGGGCACGGACACCACGGGAATGTGGCTCAGCCGGGAACGTTGCAAGTTCCGTTCCTCCGGCGTGGCCGGGCGGATCTGGCCGCGCTCTTCGATAAAGACCAGGTTGTCGTCGCGGCGGTCGCTGTTGACGAAGTGGCGGAAGCGCTTGCGCGTCTCGGGATCGGTCACGGCCTTCTTCCACTCGTCTTCATAGGTGTCGACCACGTGCTGCATCTCGGCTTCGAGCTCGGCGGCGAGGCCGAGCTTGTCGTCCAGCACCACGGCCTTGAGGTAGTCGAGACCTCCCTCGAGGTTGTCACGCCAGACGCTGGTGCGCTGCAGCCGGTCGGCGGTGCGCACGTAGAACATCAGGAAGCGGTCGACGTAGCGCACCAGCGTGTCGTGGTCGAGGTCGCTCGCCAGCAGCTCGGCGTGGCGCGGCTTCATGCCGCCGTTGCCGCAGACGTACAGGTTCCAGCCCTTGTCGGTGGCGATCACGCCGACGTCCTTGCCCTGCGCCTCGGCGCATTCGCGGGTGCAGCCGGACACGCCGAACTTGATCTTGTGCGGCGCGCGCAGGCCCTTGTAGCGGTTTTCCAGTTCGATCGCGAGTCCCACCGAATCGCCCACGCCATAGCGGCACCAGGTCGAGCCCACGCATGACTTCACCGTGCGCAGCGCCTTGCCGTAGGCATGCCCGGATTCGAAGCCGGCGGCGATCAGCTCTTCCCAGATATAGGGCAGTTCCTCGGCCCGCGCACCAAACAGGTCCACGCGCTGGCCGCCGGTGATCTTGGTGTAGAGCCCATATTTCTTCGCGACCTGGCCGACGGCGATCAGCCCTTCGGGCGTGACCTCGCCGCCCGGCATGCGCGGCACCACCGAGTAGGTGCCGTCCTTCTGGATGTTGGCCAGGTAGTAGTCGTTGGAGTCCTGCAGGCCGGCGTGCTCTTCCTTCAGCACGAACTCGTTCCAGCACGAGGCCAGGATGCTGCCCACGGTAGGCTTGCAGATATCGCAGCCGAGGCCGTTGCCGTGCGCATGCAGCAGTGCGTCGAAGGTCTTGTGCCGGCCCACGCGCACCAGGTGATACAGCTCCTGGCGCGAGTAGGGGAAGTGCTCGCAGAGGTGGTTGTTGACCGCCATCCCTTGCTTCTTCATCTCGGCCTTCATGATCTGCGTCACCAGCGGCACGCAGCCGCCGCAGGCGGTGCCGGCCTTGGTGCAGGTCTTGAGCGCGCCGATGCTGGTCGAGCCATCGCAGACGGCGGCGCAGATCTCGCCCTTCGATACGTTGTTGCACGAGCAGATCTGCGCGGTGTCGGGCAGGGCGTCGGCGCCCAGCGCCGGTTTGGCCTTGCCGCTGCTGTCCGGCAGGATCAGGAATTCGGGCGACTCGGGCAGCTCGATCTTGTTCAGCATCATCTGCAGCAGCGTGCCGTACTCGCTGGCATCGCCGATCAGCACGCCGCCCAGCAGGTACTTGCCGCAATCCGACACCACCAGCTTCTTGTAGACCTCCTTGCGGTCGTCGCTGAACTGGTAGATGCGCGCCCCCGGCACGGTGCCGTGCGGGTCGCCGATGCTGGCCACGTCGACGCCCATCAGCTTGAGCTTGGTGCTCAGGTCGGCGCCGGCAAACTCGGCCGCCTCGCCGCGCAGGTGGCGCGCGGCCACGCGCGCCATGTCGTAGCCCGGAGCCACCAGGCCGTAGATCTTGCCGTCCCACAGCGCGCATTCGCCGATCGCGTAGATGTCCGGGTCGGAGGTGCGGCAGTGGTTGTCGACCACGATGCCGCCGCGCGCACCGACTTCCAGGCCACTGGCGCGCGCCAGTTCGTCGCGCGGGCGGATGCCGGCGGAGAACACGATCATGTCGGTGTCGAGATGGGTGCCGTCGGCGAACACCATGCGATGGGTGCCGTTCTCGCCGTCGACGATCTCGACGGTGTTCTTGCCGGTGTGCGCGGTCACGCCCAGGCCCGCGATCTTCTGGCGCAGCATGCGGCCGCCGCCTTCGTCGACCTGCACCGCCATCAGCCGCGGCGCGAACTCGACCACGTGCGTGTCCAGGCCCATGTCGCGCAGGGCCTTGGCGCACTCCAGGCCGAGCAGGCCGCCGCCGACCACCACGCCGGTCTGCGCGCGTGCGCCGCATTCCTGCATCGCCTCCAGGTCTTCGATGGTGCGATAGACGAAGCAGTCCTTGCGGTCCTTGCCCGGCACCGGCGGCACGAACGGGTAGGAGCCGGTGGCGAGGACCAGCTTGTCATAGGGCAGGGTCTCGCCGGTGGAGACCTTGACCGTGCGCGCGGCGCGGTCGATCTCGACGGCGCGCGCGTTCAGGCGCAGCAGCATGTTGTGGTGCTGCTCGAAGAAGCCCGCCGGTACCAGCGACAGGTCTTCGGCGGACTTGCCGGCGAAGAACTCGGACAGGTGCACGCGATCGTAGGCGGGACGCGGTTCTTCGCACAGCACGGTCACTTCCAGCTTCTCCGCACCGGCCTGCGCCAGCGATTCCAGGAACTTGTGACCTACCATGCCGTGGCCGACGATGATCAGTTTCATGATGCTTTCCTTGTCCGGTAGTCAGTCTTTGCTGCTTGTGGTGCTTGTGGTGCTTGTAGTGCTGTGGGGCGATACGAAATTCAGTTGGCCAGCGCGCTGTCGTACAGCGCCTGCTCGCGCGCCTTGTGCTCGGCGCTGAAGCGGATGGCGATGGCGCACAGCGCGGCGATGGTGGCCAGCACGCCCAGTACCGTCAGGGTCTGCTGCACGTTGCCCAGGCCCTTGAGCAGGAAGCCGGCGGCCACCGCGCCGACGTTGCCGCCCGCGCCGATGATCCCGGCCACGCCGCCCAGCGCCTTGCGGTCGATGAAGGGCACCAGCGCGTAGGTCGCGCCGCACGCCATGTGGGTGAACAGGCCGAACAGCAGCATCGCCACCACCGCCATGGCGACGTTGCCGGCCTGCGCGAACCACAGCAGGCCCAGGCCTTCGCCCAGGATCAGCGCGAACAGCAGCGTGGCGCGCGCATCCAGGCCGCGCCGGCGCGCCGCCTTGTCCGACAGCCAGCCGCCCAGCGCGCGGGCAAACAGCGCCAGCAGGCCGAAACTCGCGGCGGCCATGCCGGCGGCCTTCAGGCTCAGGCCGAAGCGGTCGACGTAGTACATCGCGGCGATGTTGTGGATGAAGATCTCCACGCCGAAGCAGGCGCCGTAGGTGATGAACAGCAGCCACACGCGGTAGTTGGCGCTGGCGGCGCGGAAGCTGGCCCAGCCGCCGCCACCCTTGCCGCCGTCCTTGCCGCTGATCTCGATGCCCTGGGCGCGCAGTTCCGAGTAATTGCCTTCGGGGCAATCCTGGGTGAAGCGGTAGTAGACGACGGCCATCACCAGCATCAGCACGCCCGGCACCAGCAACGCGATGCGCCAGCCCAAGGCGTGGTCCGCGCCCAGCATCAGCACCGCGGCCAGCACCAGCGGCATCAGCGCCTGCGCGGCGCCGCCGCCGGCATTGCCCCAGCCGGCCGAGGCCGCGTTGGCGGTGCCGACCACGTTGGGCGCGAACATCACCGAGGTGTGGTACTGCGTGATCACGAAGCTGGCGCCGACCGCGCCGATCAGCAGGCGGAACACCAGGAAGGTCTCGTAGTTCTGCGCCAGCGCCACGCCCAGTACCGGCAGCGCGCCCAGCGCCAGCAGGCCGGTATAGGTCTTGCGCGGGCCGAAGCGGTCGCACATCGGACCGATCACCAGGCGCACCAGGATCGTCACCGCCACCGCGGCGATATTGATGTTGGCGATCTGGCCGGCGCTCAGGCCGAACTCGCCCTTGAGCACCGGCATCAGCGGCGCGCAGGCAAACCACGCGAAGAAACACACGAAGAACGCCATCCAGGTCAGGTGGAAGGCGCGCATCTGCGGAGTGCTCAAGCTCAGCAGCTCGATGCGGGTGGCTTTGCCGGTCATCGTCACTTGCTCCAAAAACAAATGGCGTCCCGCAAACCGGCCGTGAAGCCGGTTCAGGGGACGCCGTTGTCCTGACAGCCGCTACCTGGGGCAGGGGCTGTGTATGTGGGGGTGGGCCGGTCGCCGTTGACGGGCCCGGACCTCATTACGCAAGGGGTGTGCCAGCCCGTTAAGTGACGGGCAATGGCGTCTGAAGGCTGGAGGGAGGGGGCGCAAGCGGCTGCAATGCGCTGTGGTGGGGCGGGCGGGAGGCGCGCGGCACGCTCATGGTGCAGTGCGGTGGGTTGCGCTGGTGCGGTGCGGCACCGGGGCAAGCAAGGCCGTGGCGTCAGCCGCCGGCGGGCTTTTGCACCGGGATGATCTGCATGTCGCGGGGCGATACCTCGACGCCGTCCTCGTCGACCAGCGCCGCGCGCACCAGCTTGCCATTCGCGCGCGAGCGGATCTCGACCGGGCCGCCGTCGGGCGCCAGGTGGCAGTCACCCCATTGCATCAGGCCCACCAGCACCGGCAGCAGCTCGACCGCGGCGCGGGTGGGGCGGTACTCGAAGCGCTCGCGTTCGCCGGGTTCGCGGTAGCCGACCTTGCGCAGCAGCCCGGCATCGGTAAGCGTCTTGAGCCGTGCCGACAGCACCGCCGGCGAGCATTCCAGCCGGCGCAGGAAGTCGTCGAAACGCGTCACGCCGTGGAAAACGTCGCGCAGGATCAGGATCGTCCACTTTTCGCCGATCAACGACAGGGTGGAGGCGATCGAGCAATGGCGGAGATCGGACGCAGTGGTGGTCATGATGCTGCCCAGCATAGCATGCTGACTTCATTTGCAAAAGTCAGGTTATCTCCTATACTCTGACTACAAATTATGAATCCAGAGGTGGCAGCATGGATCTCCAGGGCGTGGCGCGGGGCGGCGAGACGGAAAGCTGGACGGCGGGACGGGGTACGCAGGTGACGCTGCGCCGCACCCGGGCACAGGACGGCGCCGCGCTGCGCGCGATGGTGGACGCCTTGTCGCGGGAGAGCCGCTACTTCCGCTTCCTGACCGGTGGGCGCGTGGTGGACGAGATCGTCGCCGGCCTGGCCGCGCCCGGCGACGGTGGCGTGGCCCTGGTGGTGGTCGCCCCTGGTGCGGACGGCAGCCAGGCCATCGTCGCCAGTGCCGAATATGTCTTGTCCGGCCGGATTGCCGAATTCGCCGTGGTGGTGGCCGACGCCTGGCAGGGGCAGGGGCTGGGCCGGCGCCTGATCGCCAGGCTGTGCGAACTGGCGCGCGCGGCCGGGCTGCACGGGCTGCGCGGTGACGTGCTCAGCGAGAACCGGCGCATGCTGGCGATCCTGCAGGGGCTGGGCTTTGCCAGCCGCCGCAATCCGCACGACAGCTTCCTGCATGAAGTCTCGCTGGTGCTGGCCGAGCCCGCGCCCAGCGCGCAGCGGCTGCCTGCGGACTGGTTCAGCGCGCGCTGAACTGCCGAAGGGCCGGCGTCTCAGCCGGCTTCGCGCTTGCCGCGCGCGGTCATGGTGCAGCCGACCGAGGCCGTAATGATGCTGGCGATCGCCAGCCACTGCACCGTGCTCAGCTGCTCATGCAGGAACACCAGCCCGGCGAGCGCGCCCATGGCCGGCTCCATGCTCAGCAGGATGCCGAAGGTACGCCGGTGCAGGCGCTTGAGCGCGACCATCTCGAGCGAATAGGGAATCGCGCTCGACAGGATGCCGACCGCCAGCCCGAACAGCAGCAGCGTCGGACTGAACATGGCGGTGCCAGCATGCGCGAGGCCGAACGGCAGCACCACCAGTGCCGCCATGGTCAGCCCCAGCGAGGTGGCCTGCCCGCCGTGGGCGTTGCCCGCCATCTGCCCGAACACGATATACAGCGCCCAGCCCACGCCCGCGGCGAGCGCATAGCCGATGCCGACCGGGTCGAGCGTGCCGGCGGCATCCCCCACCGGCAGCAACAGCAGCAGCCCGGTCACGGCAAAGGCAATCCACAGGAAATCGATCGCGCGCCGCGATGACAGCACCGCCACCGCCAGCGGCCCGGTGAACTCGATCGCGATCGCCAGCCCGAGCGGAATGGTCCGCAGCGACATGTAGAACAGCAGGTTGGTGGCGCCCAGCGCCGCCCCGTACAGCGCGATCGCGCGCGCGTTGGCGCGCGTCAGCGGCATGCGCCACGGGCGCCAGACGCACAGCAGGATCAGCGCGGAAAAGCTCACCCGCAGCGCCGTGGTGCCCTGCGCGCCCAGCGCCGAGAACAGGCTCTTGGCAAACGAGGTGCCGATGCACAGCGAGGCCATCGAGCCGGTCAGGGCCAGTACGGCGATCAGGGTCGAGTGGCGGTGGGCGGCGGCGTGCTGCAAGGTAGGTCCTGGATCGAGGTTGGGGGCGAATGCTGCCGCATCATGCGGCAAGCGCGGCGCGGGCGCCATATACAGGTGCGCGCAGGCGGCTCAGTACAGTTGCGCCCTGCGGGGCTCCGCTTTGGCCCCCGCCTCGGCTCAGTGGTCCCGCGCCGCGGCCTTGCGCCGCTTGCCGGACTTGCCGGCGCAGTCCGGGCAGCGCCCCAGCAGCGTCAGTTCGTGGTGCTCAACCACGAAGCCCGGCGGCGTGATCTCTTCCAGGTGGCCGGGGCAACCTTCCAGCGGAAACACGCGGTCGCACGTCAGGCACTGGAAATAGTGGCGATGCGTCACCGCGCCCGCTTCCTCCGCCAGTTCGTACCGGTCAGCCTGGCCGGGCAATTCCACCGCGTGCACCTGCGCATCGTCGAGCAGCGCACGCAGATTGCGATAGACCGTGGCCAGGCCCAGGGATGGCACCTGGCGCTGCGCCGCGGCCAGGATCTCGGCCGGGCTCAGCGGCCGGCCGGCTTCGCGCAGCGCGTCGATCACGGCGCCGCGTTGACGGGTCATGCGTTCCATGCCTAGAATCTTAGTGAGAATCTATTATCATTAGTGACTCGCCGCGGTTTGCCAGTCGGATGGCCGCCGCGGCGACTCGTTTTTTTCGGGGTGTTCCTCATGCTGCCTGCGCAGCCCAGCCGTGCCCGGCGCCGCGCGCCGTTTTCGTCCCTGCCCATCCTGATGCTGGCGGTTTCGGGCCTGGCCGAGGCGGCCGAGGCCTCCGATATTACGCTGCCAAGCGTGTCGGTGACCGGCGCGGCCACCGCATCATACAACCCGCCCGACGCCTCGGGCGCGACCCGCACCGATACGCCGCTGCGCGAGATCCCGCAGTCGGTGCGCGTGGTGCCGCGCGCCATGCTCGACGACCTCGGCGCGAACCGCTTCGACCAGAGCTTCGACTATGTCAGCGGCGTCGCGCGCCAGAACAACTTCGGCGGGCTGTGGGACAACTTTGCCATGCGCGGCTTCACCGGCAACGAGAACACCGGCGCCGGCTACCTGGTCAACGGCTTCGCCGCCAACCGCGGCTATACCGCGCCGATGGACGCGGCCACCATCGACCGCATCGAGGTGCTCAAGGGCCCCACCTCGTCGCTGTACGGCAGCAGCGAACCGGGCGGCACCTTCAACGTGGTCACGCGCCAGCCGCAGTTCCGGCCCGCGCAGCGCTACGGCTTCGAACTGGGCACGCGCGACGGCTACCGCGCCACCGCCGACCTCACCGGCCCGCTGGGCGAAGGCGTCGCCGGCCGGCTGATCGCGGTGGCCGATCACCAGGGCAGCACGCGCGACTTCATCCACAGCCAGCGCTACCTGGTGGCGCCGTCGCTCACGTGGCTGCTCGGCAACGACACCATGCTGCAGTACGCGGCGGAATTCCAGCGCTACACCACGCCGATGGATCGCGGCGTGGTCGCCGTCGACGGCGAGCTGGGCCGCATCCCGCGCTCGCGCTTCCTGGGCGAGCCCGGCGACGGCAGCCTGCGGCTGGACAGCCAGTCGCACCAGCTCAGCGTGGAACACCAGTTTTCGCCCCAATGGAAGGGCAGGCTCGGCCTGTCGTACCGCGGCGGCGCGCTGGTCGGGCATTCGAGCGAGGCCGCCGCGCTTGCCGCCGATGGCCGCACGCTATGGCGCCAGCACCGCTACCGCGACTTCCAGTCCGACGATGTGTCGCTCCAGGCCAGCGTGACCGGCAAGTTCAGCACCGGCCCGGTCGGGCACGAACTGATGCTGGGCGTCGACGCCTACCGCTTCGGCAACACCATGGCGATCCTGCGCAGGAATCCGAGCGCGGCGGCGCCGTACGCGATCGACATCTACGACCCGGTCTATGGCCAGCCGGCGCCGCCGCTGGCGTGGAACACGAACACCTACGAGCGCCAGCGCAATGTCGGCACGTACGCGCAGGACCAGCTCAGCCTGGGCGAGCGCTGGCGGGTCCTGGCCGGCGTGCGCTTCGACAGCTTCAGCCAGTCGCTGGACGACCACCTGCGCGGCAGCCGCACCACGCAGCACCACAA
Organism: Cupriavidus taiwanensis; assembly: GCF_900250115.1. Lineage (NCBI taxonomy): Bacteria > Pseudomonadati > Pseudomonadota > Betaproteobacteria > Burkholderiales > Burkholderiaceae > Cupriavidus > Cupriavidus taiwanensis. The sequence continues at coordinate 766,970 of NZ_LT984804.1, forward strand.
CGCGGTGTCGCCGCGCGTGGGCGTGAGCTACCTGGCCGGCAACAACCTGTCGCTGTTCGCCAATGCCAGCCAGTCGTTCCGCCCCAATGCCGGCACCGATGCCGCCGGCCAGCCGTTCGAGCCCGAGCGCGGCCGCGCGCTGGAGGCCGGCGTCAAGTTCGACAGCGACGACCGCCGCACCGGGGCCACGCTCGCAGTGTTCGAGATCCGCAAGCGCCATGTGCTGGCCGCCGACCCGGCCGATCCGTCGTTCTATGTCGCCGCCGGCGAGGCCCGCAGCCGCGGCGTCGAGCTCGACATGGCGGGGCAGCTCGGCACGCACTGGCGCGTCTCGGGCAGCTTCGCGCTGACCGATGCCGAGATCACGCAGGACACCCGCCTCGCCCCCGGCACGCCGTTGTCCAACGTGCCGCGCACCAGCGCCAGCCTGCTGGCGATGTATGAAGACGCCGCGCCGGTGGGGCAGCGCTACGGTGCCGGCGCCGGCCTGCGCTATGTCGGACGGCGCCCCGGCGACGTGCAGGACAGCTTCTCCCTGCCCGCCTACGTGCTGGTGGACCTGCACGGCTACTGGCAATACAGCCGCCACGTGCGCGTGTCGCTCAACCTCGGCAACCTGTTCGACAAGACCTATTACGCCAGCTCGTACAGCAGCCTGTGGGTCGCGCCGGGCGCGGGCCGCAGCGTGCGGCTGGGCGTGCAGCTGAGCTACTGAGGAGGAACCGATGATGCCGACACCCGTGGCGCGTACCGACGCATCCCATCCCCTGCCGGCCGTGACGGCGCCTGCCGCAGCGGCGCCGCCCGTTTCCGGCGCCACCCACCGGCTGCTGTCCATCGACGCGCTGCGCGGGCTGGTGATCCTCATCATGCTGCTGGACCATGTGCGCGACATGTTCTTCCTGCACGTGCCGGTCGCCGATCCGATGGATGTTGCCGCTACCTCGCCCGCGCTGTTCTTTTCGCGGCTGCTGGCCCACCTTTGCGCGCCGGTGTTCATCGCGCTGGCGGGCGTGTCGGCCTGGCTCTACGGCAACGCCGGGCACGAGCGGCGCGCGGTCAGCGGCTTCCTGCTCAGGCGCGGCCTGTTCCTGGTGCTGCTGGAACTGACCCTGGTGGGCTTCGCCTGGACCTGGCGCCTGCCGCCGCAGGTGATCTACCTGCAGGTCATCTGGGCCATCGGCCTGAGCATGATGGCGCTGGCGGCGCTGCTGTGGCTGCCGCGCGCGGCGCTGGTCGCGGTGGGCGTGGCACTGGTGGCGGGACACAACCTGCTGAGCCCGCTGCACTTTGCCGCTGGCAGTGCCTGGCACGTGCCCTGGGCGATTCTGCACGACCGCACCTGGATCGAGGTGGCCGATGGCGTGCGGGTGCGCACCTCATACCCGGTGCTGCCGTGGGTCGGCGTGATCGCGCTCGGCTATGTGGCGGGGCCGTGGTTTGCCGCGGCCATGCCGGCGCCTGCACGCCGACTGCGGCTGGCCGCCTGCGGCCTGGCGGGGCTGGCCGGGTTTGCGTGGCTGCGCGCGCTCAATGGCTATGGCCAGGAGCAGAAGTGGATGCCCGGTGCGGATGCCCTGCATACCGCGATGAGCTTCCTCAACGTGACCAAGTACCCGCCGTCGCTGCTGTTCCTGCTGCTGACGCTGGGCACCGGCTGCCTGCTGCTGGCGTGGCTGGAGCGCGCGCAGGGCGGCCGGCCGGCGCGTTGCCTGGCCGTGTTCGGCGCGGTGCCGATGTTCTTCTACCTGCTGCACCTGTATGTGCTGCAGGGCCTGTACCAAGTTTGCGTGCAGCGCTGGGGGCTGAACCAGGGGCGCGTGTTCGGCTTCGACCATGTCTGGCAGATCTGGCTGGCGGCAGTGGTGCTGGCGCTGCTGCTGTGGCCGGCGGTGCGCGGGTTCGCGGCGCTGAAGGCGGCGCGGCGGGACTGGCGCTGGCTGAAGTATTTCTGACCAGCGCCGGAGCCGCCGCGCCGAGCCTTAGCGTGGTGCGGTCGCGCCAGCGGCTGGCTGGACCATGGCAGGTGCCGGTGCCGGTGCCGGTGCCGGTGCCGCGGGCTGCGGCTGCGCGACCGGCTGTTGCTGAGCGACGGCTTGTTGCTGCGCAACGGCTTGAGGCTGCGCAACGGCTTGAGGCTGCGCACCGGCTTGCGGCTGCGCGACGGCTTGCGGCTGCGCGACGGCTTGCGGCTGCGCAACGGCCTGCGGCTGTGCCAACGCCTGGGGTCGCGCGACGGCTTGCGCTTGCGCCATGGCCTGAGGCTGCATGGCGGCCTGCGGACGCGCCGCGGCTTGCGGCCGGGCAGCGGGCGCCGCATTGGCCGCGCCACTGGCTACCGGCGCGGCCTCGGTCAGTTCGCGCCAGCCGCCCCCCAGCGCCTTGTACAGCGACACGCGGCTGGTCAGCCCGGCGAGCTTGTAGGTGATCAGCGCCTGCTGCGCGGTATAGAGTTCGCGCTGCGCGTCGAACACGCCGAAGTAGTCGTCCACGCCGTTCTTGAAGCGCATCTCCGACAGGCGCCGCGTTTCGCTGCCTTCGCGCACCAGCGCTTCCTGTGCCTGCACCTGGCGCTCGTACGTGGCGCGTGCCGCCATGCTGTCGGCCACTTCGCGGAACGCGGTCTGGATGGTTTTCTCGTAGTTGGCGATGTTGATGTCCTTGCGCACGTTGGCCGCATCGAGGCCGGCGCGGTTGCGCCCCGCATCGAAGATCGGCACCGTCAGTTGCGGCGCAAAGACCCACGCCATGCCGCCCGAGAACAGCCCGGCCAGGCTGCTGCTGGCGACGCCCAGCGCGCCGGTCAGCGAGATGCGCGGGAAGAAGGCCGCGCGCGCCGCGCCGATATTGGCGTTGGCGGCCTTGAGCCGGTGCTCGGCGTCGAGGATGTCGGGCCGGCGCACCAGCACGCTGGACGGCAGGCCTTCGGGGAACTCGCGCATCAGCATGCGCGCGTCGAGCGGATCCGGTGCGGCGGCGTTGGCATTGGCGGGCGCGACACCGGCGTCGGTGATCGATTTCGGCAGCGGTCCGCCGATCAGCAGCGCCAGCGCGTTCTCGTCCTGCGCGACTTGCCGGGTGTATTGCTCCACGCCCACCTGCGCGGTCTGCACCTGGGTTTGCGCGCGATGCTGGTCCAGCTGCGCCATCGCGCCCACCTGGCGCCCGCGCCGGACCATCTCCGCCGCGTCCTGCTGGGTCTTGAGCGTGTCCTGCGACAGCTGCAGCAGCGCACGGTCGGCGCGCAGCGTCAGGTAGGCACTGGCCACTTCGGCCACCAGGCTGATCTGCGCGCTGCGGCGCGCCTCTTCGGTGGCCATGTATTCCTCCAGCGCGGCATGCTTGAGGCTGCGCACGCGGCCGAAGAAGTCCAGCTCGAACGCGGTCAGTCCGATGCCGGCGTTGTAGGTGGTGATCTGCGGCGACTGTCCCGCCGCGCGCAGCCGCTGCGGCAGCCGCTGCGAGACCATGCCGGCATTGCCCTCCACGGTGGGGAACTGCGCCGCGCGCTGGATCTGGTACAGCGCGCGCGCTTCGTCGATGGCCAGCGTGGCCATGCGCAGGTCGCGGTTGTTGGCCAGCGCCAGCTCGATCAGCTGGCGCAGCTGCGGATCGACGAAGACATCGCGCCAGCCCAGGTCGGCGGCGGAGGGGCCGGGGCGCTGCGCCGGCTGGCCTGGCTGCGCGTTGCCATTGGCCGGTTTGGCCTGCGCGGTGCGGTAGGCCGCGCCCTCGGGCCATGCCGACGGGATCGGCGCTTCGGGGCGCTGGTATTGCGGCTCCAGCGTGCACGCGGCAAGCGCCAGCACCAGCGCGCCGGGCAGCAGCAGGCGTGGCGGCAGGTGGGCACGGTGGCGGGGGCGGGACAGACTTCGCATGGATGGTTCCGGAGAGAGAGAGACAGGGAGCAGCAGGGGTCAGCCCATCAGCGCGCGCCGCATGAAGCGCGAGATCGCCAGCTTGGGCTGCCCCTGTCGGGCAATGTTGTGGGCGGGATCGGTGAACAGCAGCCGGATCAGCGCGTGGCGCGCGGCCATGCTGGCATGCAGTGCGATCCCCAGCAGCTGGCCGTCGCGGCGTACCACGCGGCACGGGATCCAGCCGGTCTGCTCCAGCCACAGCGCGCCTTCCATGCCGGGGCGGAACGCCGGCGCCAGCGGCGTGATCACGGCCACGCCGTTGCACGACAGGTCTTTTGTGGTGACGCGGTACTCGCGCCCGTCGACGCGCAGCAGCGCGGCGGCATGGTGCGGAAAGCGCTCTTCCTTGCGCGGCCGCGGCAGTTCCACGCACACCAGCAGGGAGGCCAGGTACAGCATCAGCGCTACCCCGGTCCAGATCATGTTGAAAGCCAGCCCTTGCGCATCTGGGTCCACCATCAGGGCGCGGCCGAGGCCCAGCGCGGAGAACCCCAGCAAGCTGGCGTACAGGGCCGCGAACTTGCCGTGGATCACCAGCTTGGACCGGTCCAGGCCCTTGTTGGTGACCTTGAACGGCCGCCCGAACGGCTTGAACATGGCGCTGGCCAGCGACGCGGTCACCGCCAGCGCCGCGACGATCTGCGTGACCTCGGTAAAGATCGGCAGCGCGCGCTGTCCAGTGATCCAGATGCTGTACGCCCAGTACGCCACCAGCGCGGGCAGGCCGTAGGCCAGGAACTGCAGCGGCTCGCCGTACAGCGTGGAGACGCCGAAGTACCAGTACAGCAGCGGCCCCGCCAGCAGCATCAGCGTGAACGGACGCGACAGCCAGTGCAGCAGCCCGTGCAAATAGTGCAGGCGCTGCAAGCCGGTGTAGCCGCGCCCGCGCAGCGGGCCGTCGGCGGTCAGCGCCACCTGGATCGTGCCCAGCCCCCAGCGGCTGCGCTGGCTGATGTACTCGGGCAGGCCCTCGGCGGACAGGCCCACGCTCAGGCGCTCGTTGAGCCAGCGCGTGATATAGCCGTGCGGCAGCAGCCGGTAGGTCAGGTGAATGTCCTCGGTCACGGTGCCGGTGGGGAAGCCGCCGATCAGCTCGATCAGGTCGCGCCGCACCACGAACGAGGTGCCGATGCAGAACGCCGCGCCCCAGGCGTCCTTGGCCGGCTGCATCACGTCGAAGAAGGCGCGCTGCTCGTCGACCCAGCATTCGGTGGCGCGCAGGTTGTACTGGATCGGGTCGGCGTTGTAGTAGAACTGGGGCGTCTGCACCACGCCCACGCGCGGGTCGCCGAACAGGCCCACGGTGCGCAGCAGGATGTTGCGATGGGGCGCGAAGTCGGCGTCGAGCACCAGGATGTAGGGCGCGCCGCCGGCGGCGGCGCTGTGGCGCAGGCCGTTGTTGAGGTTGCCCGCCTTGGCGTGGGCGTTGTCGGGGCGCGTGACGTAGTTGGCGCCGACGCGCTCGCAGAACTCGCGCAGCCAGTCACGGCGGGTGTCGTCGAGCACCCAGACGCGGAAGTCCGGATAGTCGATCGCCAGCGCCGAGACGATGGTCTTCTCCAGGATCTCCAGGCCTTCGTTGTAGGTGGCGATGAAGATGTCCACCGGCGGCACCTGCTGCGCGCGGCGCAGCGCGGCTTCGCCCGCGTCGGCAGCGGGGCTGTGGTTGCTGGTGCGGGCCAGCACCACGATCGACAGCAGCGTATAGGCCAGCGTCATGCATTCGAAGGCAAAGAACACATGGGCCCATACGCTGGCGAAGGTCATCTGCCAGTCGGGCAGGGTTTCGCGGATGCGCCAGGTCAGGTACACACCCAGCAGCAGCGCGGTGACGCCGCCGAACAGGATACGGTCCGCCGCACGGTCATGACGGCACAGCAGCGACAGCAGCACCACCGCCAGCAGCACGCCGCCGTTGATGACCAGCAGCGTCTGGTTTTCCAGGAAGAGGGCGAACATCGTCAGTCCTTGTCGGGGGTTGGGCTGGCGGCGGCAATCGCCGGCGGCGGGCAGGATGGCTCCAGGCAGCCGCCCGGGCGGAACGGGTTCCAGCGCGCGGCGGCCAGCACCGCCCACGCGGTGGCGCCCAGGTGCGGCAGGTGGAAGTAGTGGAAGTCCTCGGTGGTGGAGGTGGGGCCGATCGACAGCCCGGTGCTGACGCGCGCCTGCGGCGTGGCGTAGAGCATGCCGGACTGCGCGCGCTGGGCGCGCAGCAGCGGCCACAGCGGCGCGGCCTGCTGCGCCTGTCCGGCGGCCTGCAGCACCAGCGCGGCCTGGCCGGTGCCTTCGGTCCAGATGCCGTCGGGATTGCCCTTGAAGCCGTAGCCGCCGCCGGCGCGGTGCCTTGCCTCGACCCAGGCCAGGTTGCGGCGCCAGTCCTGCGGCGGGTCGGGAAAGGCGATCAGCGGCCACAGCACCGCGTCCAGCGCCGACGGGCCGGCATTGGGCGCGCGCCCGTCGTCGTGCGTGCCGATGATGAAGCGGCCCTCGCGCGGCTGCCACATGGCGCTGACAAAGGCGCGCGAGCGCGCCGCGCCGTCGCGCCAGCGCGGGTCGTTGCGCAGGCTGGCCAGCCAGCTGAACGCCGCATAGGTGTCGACGTTGTGCTCGGTCGATTTCCAGCCCTGGCGGATCTGCCTGGGCTCGTGGCCGAAGAAGCCGCCGATATAGCCTGCCGGCGCGGCCGGGTCCGGCACGGTGGCATGGACCCAGCCCATCAGCGCCGCGGCGCCGTCGAGATAGCGCGCATCGCGCGTGGCGTCATGCACCGCCAGCAGCAGCAACGCGGCCCAGGCCACGTTGCCGGTGGCGGTGCCGGCCTGGTAGGCGTCTTCGAACCAGCGCTTGCTGGGTTCGTCCCACCAGCCGGGCAGCGGCGCCGGCCCTGCCGGCAGCGGGCCGGCGCGGTAGGCGTTGCGCAGGCGCGCGTCGCGGAAATGGCGGTCCTGGCGGGTGGCCTGCAGCACCGCATCGGCAATGCGGCGCGCTTCGGCGGGCCGCTTGCACGCGACCAGCGCGATGCCGGCCAGCGCGTTGTCGTAGACGAAGGCGGCATTGCGCAGCGCGGGCGCCAGCGGTTCGCCGCCGGGCGCGGCCTCGTAGCTGGCCAGGAACAGCGGACCATTGCCGCCGGCGCGCGCGACCTGGGTGCCAAGCGCCTGGCAGCCTTCTGACAGCAGCGCCTGCTGCGCGGAATCCGCGGCGCGCGCAGCGCCCGGCGCCAGCGCCAGCAGGACGGGAAACAGCGCGCCGGCGACCATGCGGGGCAGGCGTGCGGTCGGGATCGGCAATCGCATCCGGCTCTCCTTGGCGTGGGCGCTTACAGCGAGGCCTGCAACTGGCCCAGCCAGCTCTGGTTCAGCGTGACGCGGGCCCAGCGGCCCATGCCGCAGTGTCCGGATTGCGCCGGCGCCGCCGCGGCTGCCGTGCCCCCGGTAGCGGGTGCGGCCGCGCTGACGGAGGCCGCGCCGGCCTTGGCCGGCAGATTGCCCAGCGGGCGGTCGAGCTTGGCGATGACATAGATCTCGTTCTTCTCGATCGGGGGGAACGGCACGAAGTAGCGCGCCTGGTCGCCGTCCGGCGCGCGCGGCAGCACCTCGGCCACCGATGCCGGCAGCGCGGTGGCCACGCCGTCGACCTGCACGTTCAGGCGCGCACCGGGCAGCAGGTTGTCGCTGAGGCTGCGCGGGAATACCGCCACCACGCGCGTCTGCGCGCAGTTGCTGGCGCGCGCCAGCGTGGCGCCGGCAGCGACGCGCATGCCCGGCTGCGCGATCAGGTCTTCGATGGTGCCGGGCTCGGGCGAGCGGATCTCCAGGTTGGACAGACGCTCGATGCGTTCCTGCTCGGTCGCGATCATTTCGTCGACCGACTTGCCGTAGGCTTCCAGCTGCTCCAGCTCTGCCGTCAGCTGGGCCGCTTCCGCGCCCAGCACCTGGCGGCGCTGCGCGAGCGTGGCGCTGGGGCCGTCGGTGGACGAGGCATAGACCTTGTTGCGCGACGCCTGGCTTTCGCCGATGGCATTGTCGAGCTCGGCCCTGGCCGCGGCCTTGGCGTTGGCCAGCATCGACAACTGGTAGCGCGAGGCATTGGTGTAGGCCTCGCTGACCGCGCCGGCCCACTGCATGCTCTGGTTGCGGTTGACCACTTCCTGCTGCTGGTCTTCCTGGGCCTTGGCCGAGGCCAGTCGCGCTTCCAGCGCGCGCACGCGCGCGGCGTGCTCGCGCTGCGCGGCGCTGTTGTAGCGCTGCAGGTCCTGATCGGTGGCGGCCATCAGCCGGCGGTTGCTTTCCAGCCGCGCCTTGGCCGAGTCATAGCGCTGCTGGTTGTCGAGCTTCTTGCCGGTCAGGTCGACCAGCAGCGAACGATCGATGTTGGGGTTCTGCACCACCATCAGCGCCTGGTTGGCGGTAAACGGCTGGCCCGCGGCCACCATCTGCTTCATCACCACGCCTTCCACCGGCGATGTCACCAGGCTGACCGGGCTGTTCACCACCGCGCGCTCCGACGAGCGCGTAAACACATTTGGAAACATGATCGTCAGCACGGCCCAGATGATAAACAGCACCACGCCGTAGCCCGCCATGCGCGGCACGATGTGCCACAGCGGCACGGCGACCGGCTGCGGGCGCTGCACCAGCCCGTCGCCCGGTGGCTGGCGCAGCGGGGCGGCGGTCAGTGAGTGGGGGCGCGGCGGCGGGTTGTTGCGCTGGTCGGCCATGGTGTTGTTCTCCGGCAAGCAAAGTCAAAAAAGCATCCCCGCCGGCATCCGGCGCATGGATGCCGGGCGAGCGTATCCGTCAGGCAAGCGTGCGGCGTCGCGCAAGGGCTGTCGCGCGTTGCCCGGCTTGCAAGTCCCCAATTCAGCTTGTTGTCTGCAGCACGCGCGATGTGGCTGGGCCGTATCGGCGTACTTTGCAATCGGACCGACATACCGCATGCAGCGGCGTGCAGCCCGTGGAGTGCCCGGCTTCATCCAGGCAGAGTTGAACAATGGCCAGTCAATGGCCAAGACATGGCGGCCCGCTGAAGCAAAGATTCACGCACTCAGGCCGCCGCGGGTGAGTTAAGGCTAGTCAGTTGCCCCCGCGCTTGCTGTAAGAATGTGTAAGAGGAGGCTGTAGCACTGCTTAATTCGGCAGGGCAGCGCGGCGCGCAGATGCGCTACTCGTCGCTGCCGAGCGGCGGCGCGATATGCTCGAGCGGACGGCGTTCGGCATCGATGCCGAAGCGCAAGGCCAGCAGCCCGGCGACGAACACCAGCGCCGCGCCGAAGCCGTAGCCCGCCGCCACCGCTGCGCGGCTGCCGCTCTCGATCAATGCGCCCAGCAGCAGCGGCGCGATGAAGCCGCCGGTGCCGGTGCCCACGGCGTAGAACACCGAGATCGCGAGCGCGCGCATCTCCAGCGGAAACACTTCGCTCGCGGTCAGGTAGGCGGAACTGGCCGCGGCGGAGGCGAGGAAGAACACGACGGACCAGCACAGCGCCTGCGTGCGTGCGTCGAGCCAGCCCTGCACGAAGGCCCAGCCCGTCAGCGCGAGGCCGATGCCGGACAGCACATAGGTGGCAGCGATCATGCGCCGGCGCCCGACGTGGTCGAACAGCGGGCCCAGCAGCAGCGGCCCCAGCGCGTTGCCGAGCGCGAACGGAAAGATGTACAGCGCCACGCGCGCTTCGGGCACGCCATAGAAGCGCGACAGCACCAGCGCATAGGTGAAGAAGATCGCGTTGTAGAAGAAGGCCTGCGCCACCATCAGCGCCAGCGTGACCAGGCTGCGCTGGCGAAAGCGCCGCAGCAGCAGGCGCATGATTTCGCCCACGCCCGGGGCGGCGCGCCGGCGCATGGCCAGCGCCGCGCAGTCGGGCGACACCGGCGGCAGCGGCCCGTGGCTGGCGCGCACTTCGGCCTCGATCGCGGCGATGATGCGCTCGGCCTCGTCGAGCCGGCCGTGCGTGGCGAGCCAGCGCGGGCTCTCCGGCACATGCCGGCGCACCAGCACGATCGCCACCGCCAGCACTGCCCCCAGCGCGAAGCAGGCGCGCCAGCCCCACACCGGGCCGAATACGCGCGCATCCAGCAGCACCAGGCTCAGCCCCGCGCCGAGCGCGGCACCGAGCCAGAAGCTGCCGTTGATGGCCAGGTTCACGCGGCCCCGCACGCGCGCCGGGATCAGTTCATCGATGGCGGAATTGATGGCCGCATACTCGCCGCCGATGCCCAGGCCGGTGCAGAAGCGGCAGGCGGCAAAGAAGGCGAAGTCGGGCGCGAACGCGGTCGCCAGCGTGGCCACCATGTAGACCGCGAGCGTGGCCAGGAACAATCGCTTGCGGCCGAGCCGGTCTGCCATGCGGCCGAACACCAGTGCCCCCAGCACCGCGCCGGCAATGTAGAGCGAGCCCGACCAGCCTACCTCGGTCGCGCTCAGCCCGAGCGTATCGGGCCGCTCCAGCACCGCGCCGACCGAGCCGACCAGCGTGACTTCCAGGCCATCGAGCACCCAGGCAACGCCCAGCGCGATCGCCACGCGCCAGTGCCAGCGCGACCACGGCAGGCGGTCGAGCCGCCCCGGAATGTCGGTGCGGAAGCTGGTGTCGGCAGGCGGGCTGGCGAGGGTGGTATCGGTTGGCATTGCCAACCAGTATAGGAAACGGGTACCGCGGCGATGATGTGCGGCGGCCTCAGCGGTACAGCACGGTCGGCAGCCACAGGCCGATTTCGGGGAAGATGTAGAGCAGCACCAGCGCAATCAGCTGGATGCCCATGAACGGCAGCATGCCGCCGAAGATCTGGTTCAGCGTGACATGGGGCGGCGCCACCCCCTTCAGGTAGAACGCGGCCATCGCTACCGGCGGCGACAGGAAGGCGGTCTGCAGGTTCAGCGCCACCAGCAGTCCGAAGAACAGCGGATCGATGCCGAAGTTGTCCAGCAGCGGGATAAAGATCGGCATGAAGATGATGATGATCTCGGTCCACTCGAGCGGCCAGCCCAGCAGGAAGATGATCAGTTGCGCCAGGATCATGAACTGCACCGGCGACAGGTTCATCGACAGCACCCACTGCTCGACCAGCGCCTGCCCGCCCAGCAGCGCGAACGCGGCCGAGAAGATCGACGAGCCCACGAACAGCCAGCACACCATGGCGCTGGTCTTGGCGGTCAGCAGCACCGATTCCTTGACCACGCCGAAGCTCAGCTGACGGTAGGCGGCGGCCAGCAGCGCGCCGCCGAGCGAGCCGACCGCGGCGGCCTCGGTGGGCGTGGCCAGGCCGAACACGATCGAGCCCAGCACCGCCAGGATCAGCAGCGCCAGCGGAAAGAACGACGTCAGCAGCATCTTGAAGATTTCCACCCGCGCAAAGCTGAAGCGCCAGTAGAAATACACCAGCAGCAGCCCCACCACCGCCAGCGTGATCCAGAACCAGCGCGGTGCCGCGACGGTTGCGGCCGCAGGCGTGGCTGCGGGACTGGCTTGCGCTTCGGTGGCGGCCGACGTGGCCGACGTGGCCGGCGTGGCTGGTGCGGCAGGCGTGGCCGGTGCCGCGGCGGCCGGCGCCGCCGGTTCTTCCGTCGGCGGCGCCGCCAGGTCGTCCACCGCCGCGTTGCTTTCGTCGGCGCCGCCCAGCGACAATGGCGCCTCGATGGCGATGCTCGCGGCCGGCGCCGTGAGCACGCTGTAGATCGTCCCCATCACCAGCGCCGTCGCCAGCGCCGGCAGCAGCACGATGCCCAGCTGGCGCGCGAACACGGCGCTCGGCACCTCGGCATTGCGCGGGCCCTTGAGCGCGCGCATCAGGCCCGCACCGAGCGCCGGCAGGGCATGGGTGGCGCCGCGCGCCTGCAGCGTGCGCGCCACCGGCGGCAGCGGCACCAGGCGCTCCGCCTCCGGCAGCGGCGGGGCCAGCGCGGGCTTGAGCTTGGCCAGGATCAGGATGTAGAGGATATAGAGCCCGGTCAGCATCAGGCCGGGAAAAAACGCCCCCGCATAGAGCTGCACCACCGAGACGCCGGCGGTGGCGCCGTAGACGATCAGCAGCACCGACGGCGGGATCAGGATGCCCAGGCAGCCGCCCGCGGTCACCGCGCCGGCTGACAGCGACGTGCTATAGCCCGCGCGCAGCATGGCCGGAAAGGCCAGCAGGCCCATCAGCGTGACCACCGCGCCGACGATGCCGGTGGCGGTGGCGAAGATCGCGCAGGTCACCAGCGTGGCCACCGCGAGCGAGCCCGGGATCCAGGCCAGCGCCAGGTGCAGGCTGCGGAACAGCTTCTCGATCAGGTTCGAGCGCTCGACCAGGTAGCCCATGAACACGAACAGCGGGATCGAGATCAGGACATCGTTGGTCATCACCGCATAGGCCCGCTGCACCATCAGGTCCAGCGTCTGCTGCACCGCGATCTCCGGATCGGCGTGGCGGTATGCCAGCCAGGCAAACAGCACGCCCATGCCCATCAGCGTGAACGCGGTCGGAAAGCCCAGCATGATCGCCACCACGATCAGCGCCAGCATCAGCAGGCCCAGGTGTCCGTTGGTCCAGTCCGCGGGCGCCGGCATGAACCAGGCCACGGCAGCGACGATCAGCACCATCAGCGACACGCCGAACCACAGTTCCTTCCTCATCGGCCGGCTCCCGGCGGGTTGTCGCGCGGTGGCGGGGCCTCGGCCAGCTCGGCGGTGGGCGTGCCCTGCACCATCTCCTTGAGCTTGTCGACGTCGACCTCTTCGACATCGCCTTCGCGCAGGGGCCAGTGGCCACTGCGCAGGCACATGACGCAGCGGATGGTCTCGGCCACGCCCTGCAGCAGCAGCAGCGCGCCGGCCACCGGGATGACCGCCTTGAACGGATAGATCGGCGGCCCGTCGGCGGCGATGGAGGAGTGTTCGTTCTGCGCCAGCGAGACCTCGAAGAAGTCGATGCCGGCCCAGGCCAGCGCGATCACGCCCGGGAAGAAGAACGCCAGGTACAGCACCAGGTCAATGCCGGCCTGCACCCGCGGCGACAGGAAGCCGTAGAGGATATCGCCGCGCACGTGGCCGCGCTTGGCCAGCGTGTAGGCGCCCGCCAGCATGAACAGCGTGCCGTACAGCATGTTGCTGGCGTCGAACACCCAGGCGTGCGGCGCGCCCAGCGCATAGCGCGAGAACACCTCATAGCTGATCATCAGCGTAAGGCCGATGATCAGCCACGAGGCGGCCTGGCCGACGAAGGTGCTGAGCCAGTCGATACCCAGCAGCAGGCGTTGCACGGCGCGCGTCCCGGGGACTCAGCCGCGCTTGGAGAAGTAATGGCTGGTGGCCAGCCGGTAGTCGACGTTGGTATCGTTCTGCCAGCGCGTGGTGCGCTGGGCGAAGGCTTTCATCGAATCATTGACCTTCTTGAACATGGGGTTCTCTTTTTCCTTGCGCGCCACGATCTCGTCCCAGATCTTCAGTTGCGCCTGCAGCACCGAGTTGGGAGTGGCGTAGAACTTCACGCCCTGCTGCTGCAGCGCCTGGTAGTCCTTGGAATAGCGGTCGATCGCCTTCATCGACATGTCGGCCGAGGCCGCCTCCACGGCGTTGGAGATCAGCGCCTTGAGCTTGGCCGGCAACGCGTCGTAGCGCTTCTTGTTGAACAGGATCTCGAACTGCTCCGAGCACTGGTGGAAGCTGCGCAGCATGCAGATCTTGGACACGTCCTGGAAGCCCAGCGCGCGGTCCGAGCTGGCATTGTTGAACTCGGCCGCATCGAGCAGGCCACGGTCCAGTGCCGGCACGATCTCGGCGCCCGGCAGCGCGTTCACCGCGGCGCCCAGGCCGGTGAAGATATCGATCGACAGCCCGACGGTGCGGAACTTCAGCCCCTTGAAATCCTCCGGCTTGGTGATGGGCTTCTTGAACCAGCCCAGCGGCTGGGTCGGCATCGGCCCGTACAGGAACGACACCACGTCGAGATTCAGGCTGCGGTAGATCTCCTGCTGCAGTTCCTTGCCGCCGCCGTACTTGTGCCACGCCAGCAGCATGTTCGGATCCATGCCCCAGGCCGGTCCCGAGCCCCACAGCGCCAGCGCCGAGTTCTTGCCGTACCAGTACGCGATCACGCCATGGCCACCGTCCAGCGTGCCCTTGCTGACCGCGTCGATCAGGTCGAAGGCCTTGACCACCGCGCCCGCGGGCAGCAGCTCGATCTTGAGGTCGCCGCCCGACATGTCGTTCACCTTGGTGACGAAGTCGCCGGCGAACTCGTGGAAGATATCCTTGGTCGGCCAGGTGCTCTGCCAGCGCATCGTGACCGGCCCCTGCGCCTTGACGATGGCCGGGAAGCCCATGGCGGCCGCTCCCGCGGCAGCGCCGGCGGCGCCACCCAGGAAACCGCGCCGGGACACGCCGCTTTCCCGGCCGTTGCTCCGCCCATCTGATTTCCTCGCCCTGGATGCCATGACCGTCTCCCTCTGATGAGTGTGGGACTACCCGCGAGCGTGCCGGCCATGGGGACCGAGACCACTCGCCACTGACGCGAACACCGGAAAAGTCGGGAAAAACTGGAGCGTGCGGGGCCAGCGGACGCGCGGCAGGCCTGCCGACGGGCAGTGGTGCCGGGCAGGTGGCCCGTGATTCCCTTCATGGTAGGAAAGGCACAGGCAACCACAATCTAGGGATTACCCGCGCGGTGTGCGTCGGCGCACTTGTGGCCGCGGGCTCAGGGGCGCGCGATGCCGACCGTGAAGCTGGCTTCGAGCATTTCCGGCGCGTCGGGGGCCTCGCGCACCGCCATCAGGTTGGGGCGCGGACCCGCGATCGGGTCCTGCACGGTGGCGCGTGCCGGCACGCCGTGTGCACGGTAGGCCGGATGGCTGCCCAGGACCTCGCGGTTGAGCGCGTCGCTGAAATACAGCTGGCTGGTCAGTGCCTGCGCAGGCCCGAGCAGTACCTTGAAATGGATATGGATCGCGCGCGGCGCGTACCAGCCGGGATAGATCGAAGTGAAGGTGGCGACGCCGTCGCGGTCCGCCGGCTGGACCCCGCGCAGGAAGCGCGCGTGCCGGTCGCCGTGGCCTTCGCCGCTGTAGTGGCCCTGCGCATCGCAGTGCCAGATGCTGACCAGGGCACCCGGCACCGGCGGGCAGCCGCGCCCGGCATCGACCACCCGGATGCGCAGCCGCAATGGCTGGCCGGGACGGCCGTCGCGGATATCGGCGCGCACCAGGGCATCGTCCAGGTAGAACGGGCCTTCGGTGGCGGCCGGCGTCAGCACGCAGGCCGCGGGCGTTGCCGCCGCGGCCGTGCCCGGCGCGATGCCGGCCGCGGCCAGCAGGCCCAGGTCGCGCAGGAAGCGGCGGCGCGCCGAGTCGGGATCCGCCGGAACGCCGGCATCAGGCGCCGGGCCGGTTGTCATGGTGGGCTCCGTGGTGGTTGCTGGCGGGCCGGACGGCGCTTGCCGCGCGTTGGCCAGGGGCCGGCGCGGCGGCCTCAGCGTCCCATGGCCTTGAGCATGGAATAGCCGTGGCTGGTGATGCGCGGCGCCTGGCGGCGGCCATGCAGGACTTCGAGGTGAACGAATCGCTTGTCGACCAGGGCCTTGAGGTCGGTCGGATCGATCTGGCGGGAATCGGTGGAATCGAGGGAATCCGGGCCGTCGCTCAACAATAGCAGCGTGGCAAGTTCATGCGGGCTCAGCACGTTCATCTCCTTGGCTAGAGGGGGGCGTTGCTGGGAGTCTGCACGGCGACTTCGCGCCGGCAATGAAAGGGCCGAAACAAAAGGGCGTCACACGATCGGGTGAGACGACACGGCACATGCGCTGCGCATGTTGCGCTGCAATGCCGCGGCGCGGTCGCCACAGGACGGCCAGGTGTCTCGCGCAATTCCTTGGTTTGACGGGAGGCGCCGCGCACGGTTCCTTGCTGCTGCCCACCGTTACATGTGACCTGCTCAGCGCCGTCATCACCTATATTAGCCGGTCACGATGACAAGGCGATGGCCATGCCGGCATCGTCGGCACGGAGCGGCAGCCAGCCGCTCCAGATCATGCCGGGCCAGCTGTTACCGGCCCTGCCGCGCGCGCCATGCCTCGTACAGGTCGACGCCCTCGTCACGGGCGGGGACGTAGGCCAGCGTCATCTCGCGCTGCTCCAGCGGGCGGGCCAGTTCGACGTAGCCGCGCTCGGCGGACAGGTCGTAAGGGGCGCCGTCCTCGTTCGAATACGCGTAGTAGACGGCCTCGACCCCGGCCAGGTACATCGCCGTCAGGCACATCGGGCAGGGATAGCCGCTGGCGTACACGGTGCATCCGCTCAGGTCGGGCTTGCCCAGCGCGCGGCTGGCGGCGCGCACCGCCTGCATCTCGGCATGCGCGCTGGGGTCGCAGGTGGCATCCACCTCGTTGACCGCGCGCGCCAGCACCGTGCCGTCCTTGACCACCACGGCGCCAAAGGGCCAGGTATTGCGCTCGCGCACGTTCGCCATGGCGAGGCGGATGGAATCCAGCAGATAGGCTTCGGTTGTCGACACGCGTTGTCTCCGTTCAGGCCTGGCCCGCGCAGGCAGACATGATGCGGGCCTCGCGACTATAGGACAGCGTGCGCGGCGAGGGTGGCGCGGGTTGTTATAGAGCGTATTCGGGCGCCGGCTGGCTATTGCCGCTGGCACTGGCGCGCATTCGAATCCTTAACTTCGCGTGCCGCGGGCGGCGTGCCAGAATGCGGCCGATGTCTCCCCGCACCTCGCCCTCCCTCGCCCATGGTGCATTCGCAGAAAGGATCCCCATGCTGCCGGCGCGCCTGTTCATTTCCCTGTCCCTGCTCATTGCCATGCTGACATCCGTCCCCGCTGCCGCCAGCGCAACGCCCGAGCAACAACTGCGCGAGGCCGCGGCGCGCGGCGACGCCGCGCAGGTCAGCGCATTGCTGGCCCAGGGCGCCAGCATCGACGCGCGCGACGCGCAGGGACGCACCGCGCTGCTGCTGGCCACGCACCACAACCGCGTGCAGGCGGCGCGGGTGCTGATCGATGCCGGCGCCGACGTCAACGCGCAGGACGCGATCAACGACAGTCCCTACCTGTATGCCGGCGCGCGCGGCCACGACGAGATCCTGCGCCTGACGCTGGCGCACGGCGCCGACCTGCGCAGCACCAACCGCTACGGCGGCACCGCGCTGATCCCCGCCGCCGAGCGCGGCCACGTCGAGACCGTGCGCATGCTGATCGCCGCCGGGGTGGCGGTGAACCATGTGAACAAGCTCAAGTGGACGGCCTTGCTCGAGGCCATCATCCTGGGCAACGGCGGGCCGGCGCATACCGAGATCGTGCGCCTGCTGGTAAGGGCCGGGGCCGACGTGAACCTGGTCGACGGCGATGGGGTTTCGCCGCTGCAGCACGCGCGCCAGCGCGGCTACCGGCGGATCGAGCGCATTCTTCGCGACGCCGGCGCGCTTTGAGGCGCGGCGCTCCGGGACCCATGCGTCATGCGTTGCAAGCCGTTATGGCGATCGCCGTTACCGTGCCTCATATATACTGTCAGTGTGCATACAAAATGGTGAAGGCGATGTCTCCAAGAGCAAAGCGCGGCGCAACGAGTGAAAGCAGCAGCACGGCCACTGCGGTTGCGGAAGCGGATCCGGCCAAGGAACTGCTGTGGGCACGTCCCGGCTTTCTGGTGCGGCGGCTTCACCAGATCCACGTGGCGATGTTCTTCGAGGAATGCAAGGCGCCCAATATCACGCCGGTGCAGTACGCCATCCTTACCGTATTGTCGGTGCTGCCTGGGCTGGATCAGACCTCGCTGGGGCAGGAAGTGGGGCTGGACCGCACCACGACGATGGATGTGGTGCGCCGGCTGGAAGACCGCGGCCTGGTCGAGCGCCGCGAAAACCCTGCGGACCGGCGTACGCGCCATGTCCACCTGACGCGCGAAGGCAAGAGCGTGGTGACGTCGCTGCGTGCCGACATGGCGCGCGCGCAGGAACGCATGCTGGCGCCGCTGAAGCCGGCGCAGCGGGAGGTGTTCATGGAATTGCTGGCGACACTAGTGGAGGCCAACAACCAGTACAGCCGCACCGTGTTGCGGAGCATGTAAGCAAGAACGGCGGGCGCTATGCCCGCCGCTTTTTATTGCGATGTGGCTCAGACCGGATAGACCAGGTCGTTCGCAATGATGGTGGTGTCGTACACCACCTGCCGCTCGCGCAGCAGCAGCCTGCCGCCCTGCCGGCGGAAGCGATCGTGATAGGTGCCGGCGAGGTGGACCGTCGTGGGCCCCTCTACCAGCGTCTGCAACAGCATGAAGTTGGCCTGCGCCACGATATCGCCGTCGGCTGTTTCAGCGCTGACCCGCGTGTTGGTCACCAGGTGCAGGTTGTAGCGCGGCGCGAACATCTGCGTATTGGCGATCGCCGCGGCGCGGTCGCGCATCATGCCGATGCCTTCGGCATACACCAGCCCGACGGGCAGGTTGCGTTCGGCGTTCTCGCGCGCAGTGATGCGGTAGAGCGCATCCTCGGTGAAGAAGCCTGGCCATTGCTCGACCATGCCAGCGTCGAGCACCGCGCAATAGTCAGCGTGGAAGGCATCGATCTCCAGCCTCAGTTCGATCGCGCGCGCGGTGCCGAGGGTGCTCTCGCGATAGAGGGAGTAGTTCAGCGGTTTCATATTGCTTTGGATTCCGGTCAGGCGGCGTTCAGAATCCCATCACGCCGCGATAGTACTGGTACATCGCGCGGATCGCGGATTCAGAGATCAGGGAGCTGGACGTGCCGATCTGCTGCGCGTCCAGCTTGAGCACGTTGAGATCGCTGCTGGAGCGGCGCACGCCTTCCTGCACGAACTTCATCGCCTCGTTGTCCTCCAGCCCGAGGAAGCCGGCCGGGCCCATCAGGTTGCCCTGGCGCAGGCGGTGCTGCGTCATTTCCCCGGTATCGTCCTCGTAGCCGAACATGGTCCACAGCATCAGCATGCTGTCGGGACCGTTGGGCACGATCTGGCGCACGCCGAGCGTGTTCATCTCGCGCTGCACGATCAGGTTCGGCCAGATCGTCTGCATTGTCACCGACCATGGCGAGTCGAACTCGCGCACGTACTCCAGGAAGCGCTCGTCCTCCAGCTGCATGCCTTCGTGGTACGAGCGCATCTCCTTCTTGTTCTCGTCGCTGACGGCCGCGTACTTGTCTTCCTTCTTGGCGGATGCCATGGTGCCGTGGCGGCCGTGCACCGGGTCGGCGATCATCGCCGATTCATTGCCCGCCACAAGCAGGCCAAATACCACCAGGAAGGAGTGCAGCAGCGTGGCGTGGTACGGGTCCTTCAGGTTCTCGTGGTACATCTTCCAGTTGCACGGCAGCTCGTTCTTGTAATAGCCGAGCACCTTGAGCGGCTTGCCGTTGAAGACCACGTCGAAGTCCTTCAGGATCTCCGGCGTCATGTAGTCTTCCAGGCTTTCCATGTCAGGCGCGTATGAGGCAAAGATCACGCCATTGCGCGTTGCCACGTGCAGCTTCACCAGCCCATGGTCTTCGTTGCGGAAGTCCTTGGGCATGCCGCCGGCGCGGTTGACGCCGCGTTTGAACGGAACGCCCTGCAGGTTGCCCTTCAAGTCGTAGGACCACTGGTGGTAGGGGCAGACGAATTCCTTGGTGTTGCCCTGGCTGTGGCGGCAGAACTCTGCGCCGCGGTGCGCGCACCGGTTTTCGAAGACATTGATCGAGCCATCCTCGGCGCGCGAGACGACCACCGGCGTCGCGCCGACATACGAGCGCTTGAAGTCCCCGGCATTGGGGATCTCAGCTTCAAGCGCGACGTAATTCCACGAGCGGCCGCGGAAGATTTTCTGCAGCTCCAGATCATGGACGGCCTGGCTGGTATAGACCCAGTCCGGGATGTAGTGGAGGCCGTCCTCGGGCCAGCGGCATTCAGCCAGTCCCGGGTTCTTCTTGCCCAGCGTGTGCTGGATCACCGCTTGTGTCTGGTACATGTGGGGGGTCCTCTCAGAGTGTGATGGAGCGGTCGGCTTCTGCCTGCCATGCGCGGACGACCTGCCGCAGCGGCAGGGTGTCGTCGCACAGGCGCGCGAAACAGGCGGTGACGTCGTGGCCGACCAGTGAGCGAAGCTGGCGCAGGTCGCCGCCGGCATTCACGGCAATGGCATGGCTCAGGCGGCCGTGGCGGGTGCCGAGCAGCATGAATTTCGGGGCGGCGGCATCGTGGGCCCCGATACCGCGCCAGGCATAGCGGATATCCGGATGCGCGGCGCCGAGCATCTGCACGTTGCAGCCAAACTGGTCGGTCCAGAACCACGGCAGCGCAGCGGGTTCCGCCGCCACGCCCAGCAGGGACGCCGCAGCGATGCGTCCCTGCTCATTGGCGCTTTGCCAGGACTCGAGCCGGACCTCGGTGCCGAACAGCGGCTGGTACTGGCTGCAGCAGTCGCCGGCGGCGTAGATTCCTTCCGCGCTGGTGCGGCACTGTTCGTCGACCTGGATGCCGCCGTTCTGCGGATGCAGCGCCAGACCAGTGCCGGCGGCAAGCGTCACTTCCGGTGTCAGGCCGATGGCGACCACCACCAGCGGTGCGTGCAGCACCGAACCGTCAGCCAGTTGCAGATGCACGCCATGGTCGCGGGTGTTGCAAGCGGCAATGCCGCAACCGAGGCGCAGGGTCACGCCTTGCGCCCGCACCCGGTCCGCCAGCCATGCACCAAGCTCCGGCGGCAGGGCGCGGCCAAGCAGGCAGTCCGCGCTTTCGACCAGCGTGACCTTCAGGCCCATGCCTGCGGCGGTCGACGCGGTCTCCAGGCCAAGGAAGCCGCCGCCGATCACCACGAGCTCGCCAACGTGCTGCATGGCGTCGCGCAGGCGCGCCGCATCGTCCAGCGAGCGCAGGTAATGCACATGTGGCGTGCCCGGCGGCAGCGCCGGCAGCACGCGGGCATTGCCTCCGGTAGCCAGCAGGCAGGCGCCGTAGCCGATGGCGCTGCCGTCGGCCAGGTGCGCGACATGCCGTGCGGCATCGAGCGCGGTGACGCAGGTGCCCAGCCGCAGCTCTATGCCTTGGTCAGCATAGAAGCTGGCGGGGTGCACGCCGAGCTTCCCCTCCTGTCCGGCATCGGCGAGCACGGACTTGGACAGAGGCGGGCGCTCGTATGGGGCGTGCCGTTCGCCGCCCGCCATGACGATGCGGCCACCGTAGCCAAGTCCGCGAAGCGCCGCGGCCGCCATGGCCCCCGCCTGGCCGGCGCCGACGATCAGGATGGGCGTTTGCTGTGTCATGACTGGCTCCCTTACAGCTCGACCCACACCCGGCTGTCTTCGATCTTGACCGGATAGGTGCGGATATCGCCGGTGGCGGGCGCGCACATTGCCTTGCCGGTGCGGATGTCGAAGCGCGCCTGGTGCAGCGGGCATTCGATGCAGCCGTCTTCCAGGTAGCCGTCCGACAGCAGGGCGTACTGGTGCGTGCAGACGTTGTCGGTGACAAAGTACGCGTCATCGCTGCGATAGACGGCAAGCTGGCGATCGCCCAGCGTCAGCGGCATCACCTCGTCGTTCTGCAGCGTGTTGGCCGCATCGATGTGAATCCATGTCATGGTTATCTCCGTGAATCTAATTTGTCAGTACACTGATCATATAAGATCAGTGTACTGATGTTTGTGGCGCGAAGAATCCTCGTTAACCCTGACTGGTGCGTGCCGTCGCGGGCGTAGGCGCGGCACTGTGCCGCAGCGTGGGACGTGCCTGCCACCGCGCCAGGATCTCGCCCATGATGCCGCGGCGGAAAGTCAGCACGCAGACCACGAAGATCAGCCCGGTCACCATGCTGACCGACTCGCCCAGCGTATCGAACCAGCCGATCCCGGTCATCTCCGCCAGCGCGTTGCCCGCATCCCCCAGCTTGTTCTCCAGCGCGACAATGACCAGCGCGCCGACCAGCGGGCCGGACAGGGTCCCCATGCCACCGACCAGCGTCATGAGGATCACGGAGCCCGACATCATCCAGTGCACATCGGTCAGCGTGGCGAAGCCCAGCACCAGTGTCTTGAGCGCCCCCGCCAGCCCCGCCAGCGCTGACGACAGCACGAACGCCAGCAGCTTGAACCGGTCCGCGTCATAGCCCAGCGAGACGGCGCGCGGCTCGTTCCCCTTGATCGCCCGCAGGATCTGCCCGAAGGGCGAGTTGACGATACGCATGATGGCAAGGAAGGCTGCGACCGTGATCGCCAGCACGACGTAGTACATGGTGTGGTCGGACGCCAGCGGCAGCACGCCGAACAGTTCGCCGCGCGGTACCGCCTGCATGCCATCTTCGCCCCCGGTCACCGGTGCCTGCAGGCAGAAGAAGTAGAACATCTGCGCCAGCGCCAGCGTGATCATGGCGAAGTAGATACCCTGGCGGCGGATCGCCAGCGCGCCGAACACCAGTCCCAGCAGGGCGCCGAATGCAGTGCCGGCCAGCAAGGCCAGTCCCGGCGGAAGCTGCAGCGACTTCATCGCGTAGCCACAGGCATAGGCCGCGCCGCCGAAGAAGGCGGCATGGCCGAAGGACACCAGCCCGGTATAGCCCAGCAGCAGGTTGAAGGCGCAGGCAAACAGCGCGAAGCACAGCAGCTTCATCACCAGTACCGGGTAGGCGCCCAGCCAGGGCGCGAGCAGCAGGGCCGCCAGCAGCAGTCCATAGGCGAGCAGCGGCCGCGTTGCGTTAGTGTGGCTTGCCATCATTTCTCCTTTCCAAACAGGCCGGCCGGTCGCACCAGCAGCACGCAGACCATGGCGACAAAGACAACGGTCGCGGAGGCTTCGGGGTAATAGACCTTGGTGATGCCTTCGAACACACCCAGCCCCAGCCCGGTAAAGATCGAGCCGAGGATCGACCCCATGCCGCCGATCACCACCACCGCGAACACCGTGATGATCAGGTTCTGCCCCATCAGCGGCGACACCTGCATGACTGGCGCGGCGAGCACACCCGCAAGCGCCGCCAGGCCTACGCCGAAGGCATAGGTCAGCGTCACCAGCAGCGGCACGTTGACGCCGAAGGCCTCGACCATGCGCGGATTCTCGGTGCCGGCGCGCAGGTAGGCGCCCAGCCGGGTCTTCTCGATCATGAACCAGGTGGCGAAGCACACCGTCAGCGAGGCCAGCACCACCCAGGCGCGGTAGTTGGGCAGCACCATGAAGCCCAGCTGGCTGACGCCGGTCAACGCCTGCGGCGTGGGGTAGGGCAGGCCGGAGACTCCATAGACCGAGCGCAGCAGGCCTTCGATCAGCAGGCAGATGCCGAGCGTCAGCAGCAGCCCATACAGGTGGTCGAAGCGGTACAGGTGGCGCAGCATGGTGCGCTCCAGCACCACGCCCAGCGCACCGGCCGCCAGCGGCGCCAGCAGCAGCATCAGCCAGTAGTTGATCCCAAGGTAATTCAGGCCCATCCACGCCAGCACAGCGCCCAGCATGAACAACGCGCCATGGGCGAAATTGATCACGTTGAGCAGGCCGAAGATCACGGCCAGCCCCAGGCTCAGGATCGCGTAGAACGATCCGTTGACCAGCCCCAGCAGCAGCTGGCTCAGCAGCGCGGGCAAGGGCACTCCAAACAATTCCATGACAAGGTCTCCTTACACGCCCAGCAGGGCGTTGAGCGCGGGCATCTTCCGTTCCAGCTCGCTGGCGGCGAAGGCCTCCACGATGCGGCCGTGCTCCATCACGAAAAAGCGGTCCGCCAGCGGCGCCGCGAAGCGGAAGTTCTGTTCCACCATGACGATGGTGTAGCCCCGGCGGCGCAGCGTGGCGATCATCTTCGCGAGCTTCTGTACGATCACCGGGGCCAGCCCCTCCGAGATCTCGTCGAGCAGCAGCACGCTGGCGCCGGTGCGCAGGATGCGCGCCACCGCCAGCATCTGCTGCTCGCCGCCCGACATGCGCGTGCCCGGGCTCTTGCGCCGCTCGTGCAGGTTGGGGAACATCTCGTAGATCTCGGCAACGGACATGGGCTCGCGCAGTCCCGTCGCGCCCGGCGCTGCCTCGAAGGCAGGCGGCAGCATCAGGTTCTCTTCGCACGACAGGCTGGCAAAGATGGCGCGTTCCTCCGGGCAATACCCCAGCCCCAGCGGCGCGATGCGGTGGGTCTTCATGCCGATGGTTTCCCGGCCGAAGACTTGCACCGAGCCCTTGCGCGTGCCAAGCAGTCCCATGATGGCGCGCAGCGTGGTGGTACGGCCCGCGCCGTTGCGGCCCAGCAGCGTCACCACTTCGCCCGGCTGGACCGCCAGGTCGACGCCGTGCAGGATGTGCGATTCGCCGTACCAGGCATGCAGGCCCCGCAATTCCAGGGCGGGGGTGGCGGTTGCGGTCATGCGGCCTCCTGCTGGTCTTCCGTGGTTCCCATATAGGCTTCCTTCACCTGCGGGTTGCGCGAGATCTCGCCATACGTGCCTTCGGCCAGCACGGCGCCGCGCTGCAGCACCGTGATGCGATCGACGATCGACGAGACCACGCTCATGTTGTGCTCCACCATCAGCACGGTCCGTCCAGCCGACACACGCTTGATCAGCGCGGTCACGGTCTCGACGTCCTCGTGGCCCATGCCCTGCGTGGGCTCGTCCAGCAGCATCAGCTCGGGATCGGTGGCGAGCGTGGTAGCCAGCTCCAGCGCGCGCTTGCGGCCATAGGCCAATTCGGCCGTGCCGAGATGCGCGAAGCCGGCAAGGCCCACGTCATCCAGCAGTTCCATGGCGCGCGCCTCCAGCCGCGACAGCGAGCGCCTGCCGCGCCAGAAATGCCACGACGTGCCCAGCTTGCGCTGCAGCGCGATGCGCACGTTCTCCAGCACGGTCAGCTGCGGGAACACCGCCGAAATCTGGAACGAGCGGATCACGCCCATGCGGGCGATCTGCGCCGGCCGCAGCGCGGTGATGTCGGCACCGTTGAAATGGATGGAGCCGGACGACGGCGCGTGAAACTTGGTCAGCAGGTTGAAGCAGGTGGTCTTGCCGGCGCCGTTGGGGCCGATCAGCGCATGGATCGAGCCCCGCCGCACCGACAGGCTGACATCGCTGACGGCGGTAAAGCCCTTGAACGCCTTGGTCAGCCCCTGCGTGCGCAGGATCACGTCTTGCTCAGGCATTGGCGCGCTCACTTCTTGACCAGCGGGCATTCGCTGGCGGACAGCGGGCGGAAGGCTTCGTCGCCAGGGATCGTGCCGATGTACTTGACCAGGTCCCACGCGCCTTTCGATTCCGCCGGCGTCTTGGCCTGGGCCAGGTACATGTCGTGCACCATGCGCCCATCGATCCGGACCTTGCCATTGCGCACGAAGGCATCGTTGACGGGCAGGGCGCGCATCTTGTCCGCCACCGCGGGGCCCTCGACGGTCTTGGCGGCTTCCACGGACTTCAGGTAATGCAGCACGCCCGAGTAGACACCGATCTGCCCATGGGTGGGATATGCCTTGTGGCGCTTGTAGTAGCGCTCGACGAAGTCCTTCGACTTCGCGTCGAGGTCGAGCCTGAACGGGTCGACGTAGGTGAGGCCCTGCGCGGCGGGCAGTCCCAGGCTCTTGAGATCGGTGATGAAGGTGGACGGCGTGATCACCGTCTGCCCCGCCTTGATCAGCCCGAACTCGCCGGCGGCCTTGACCCCGTTGATCATGTCATTGCCGGCATTGGCCAGCACCACGACCTTGGCCTTGGATGCCGACGCCGCGACCACCGGGCTGCTGAAGTCGCTGGCATTGAGCGGATGGCGCGTGCTGCCCACGTTCTTGCCGCCGCCGGCGTCCACTGCCTTGCGGAAGTCGGCCTCTAGCGACTGGCCAAAGGCGTAGTCCACCGTGATGTAGTACCAGCTGTTGCGGCCCTGATCGATCAGGCGCCGGACCAGCGGATACGACACGGAATAGGTGTCCCAGGCCCAGTGGAATCCCGTAGACGAGCAGTTCTGGTTGGTCAGCGCCATGGCGCCGCCAGTGGAGACGATATCGATCTTCTGCTTCTGGCGCGCCACTTCCTGCACCGCCAGCGCCGTCGATGAATTGGGGAAGTCGATCACCATGTCGACGCCGTCGGTATCGAACCAGCGGCGCGCCAGCGACGAGGCAATATCGGCCTTGTTCTGGTGATCGGCTGACAGCACCGTGACGGGCTTGCCCAGCGCCTTGCCGCCGAACTCCTCGACGGCCATCTGGGCGGCGACGACGGAGCCCTTGCCGGACAGGTCGGCATAGGAGCCGGACATATCGGTGATGACGCCGATCTTCACGCCGCTGGCGTCGGCCAGGGCGGGCGTGGCCTGCGCCAGGCCGAGCACGGCGGATGACGCGGCAAGGGTGCGGAGGATGCGAGAGGTGGACATGGGGGCTCCAGGTTGTCTGCGCGAAGGGATGGAAGTTGGCGATGGCTGCATTCGCCCGCCGCGGGCGCCATCGCTGCGCTCGCGCGGTAATTAATTCAGTATGCTGAATATATGCCGATGAAAAGGGCGGATTTCTCCGCCCTGCAAGTGCGCCGGGTGGCAGTGCTCAGGTGGACAGGTCGCGTCCGCGCGTCTCCGGCACGAACACCATGCCGATGACGAAGGCGAGTCCGGCGATGACCACCGGATACCACAGGCCAAAGTACACGTCGCCGCTGGACACGTTCATTGCCGTGACCACGAACGACAGCATGCCTCCAACCCAGCCCGCACCTAGGTGGAAGGGCAGCGACAGCGAGGTGTAGCGCACCCTCGCCGGGAACAGCTCGACCATGAAGGCGGCCATCGGGCCATAGACCATGGCCAGGAACAGGATCGGCACCAGCAGCAATAGGAACACCATCGGCGTATTCATCCGGGCCGGATCGGCGCGTTCCGGCCAGCCGGCCGCGACCAGTGCGCCCTTGATGGCGGCGCGGTCGAAACCCTGCAGCGTGCGCTCGCCGATCCGCACTTCCGCCTGGGCCGGGTTGCTGGCTGGCACGAAGGTGTAGCCTACGCCCAGGTCGGTCAGGTAGCCGCGGATCTTGTCGCAGGCTGACACCGGTTCGCCAAACAGGCGCGCCTTGCAGTCGCCTGCGGTCACCTGCACCGTGCCTTGCCGCTGGAACTGCTCCAGCGCCGGATTGGCGTAGTGGGTCAGTCCCTTGAACACCGGCTGGGTGCATAGCGCAGCCAGCAGGCACGCCGCCATCATGATGTACTTGCGGCCGATACGATCGGACAACCAGCCGAAGAACAGGTAGCACGGCGTGGCTACCACCAGTGCGATCGCGATCAGCTTGTGCACGGTTTCGATCGGCACCTGCAGCGTCTTGTTGAGGAAGAACATGCTGTAGAAGTGGCCGGTGCCGAAGATCGCGCCAAGCCCGGCGGCCACCACGAACAGCAGCAGCACCGACTTCAGGTTCTTCCACTGGGTGAAGCTCTCGCGGATGGGAGACTTCGAGGTGGCGTTGCCCGCCTTCATGCGCGCGAATACCGGCGATTCATGCAGCTTGCCGCGGATATAGACCGAGATCACCAGCATCACCAGCGACACGATGAACGGGATGCGCCAGCCCCACGCGCGGAATTCCGCTTCGGTCAGGAAGGTCTTGAGCAGGTACACCACGAACAGCGAGGACAGCAGGCCCAGGGTGGCGGTGGTCTGCAGCGAACTGGTGTAGAGACCTCGCTTGCTCGTCGGCGAGTGCTCGGCGACGTATGTGACCGCGCCGCCCACTTCGCCGCCAAGTGCCAGGCCCTGCAGCAGCCGCAACAGGACCAGCAGCACGGTGGCGGTGATGCCGATCTGCTGGTACGTCGGCAGCACGCCCACGCCCACCGTGGCCACCCCCATCAGCAGGATGGTGACCAGGAAGGTGTACTTGCGGCCGATCAGGTCGCCCAGGCGCCCGAACAGCAGCGCGCCCACGGGGCGGATCAGGAAGCCGGCGCCAAAGGTGGCCAGGCTCGCCAGGAAAGCGGCTGTTTCGTTGCCCGGCGGAAAGAACAGAGCGCCGAAGTACACGGCCAGCGCCGCGTAGATGTAGAAGTCATACCACTCCATCAGGGCGCCGAAGGATGAGGCAAGGATGACCTTGCGTTCTTCAACAGTCATGCCGGAGGCTTGGGCGCGTGTCTCGGCGCGGGTCAGGCTGATCGTCATGGCGGGGGTCCTCTTGGTCAGGCCGTTGTCTCTGTTGTTTGTTTGCTTCCCGGTGGTGCAGGCGCCGGTGGCGCGGCTCGTTCATGGCTTGCCGCTGTGCAGCGCTGCATGCTGCCGGTGCATCAGTCAGTATGCTGATGAGAAGCGCAGTATGCTGAGCAAAATACAGGCCAGTGCCGACGCCGCCCGCTGTCTTGCAAAGGCGCCGGAAAGCCCGATTTAAACGGTTATTTCATATCGTCAGCATACTGATCATCTGCGAATCAGTGTACTGAGCGACTTTGCTCATCGTTATAGGTGTTAACCCTTCGCGCCGCGTCTGGACTTTTGAAATGTCGCTGACTAGAATCCAAAACTAATCAGTGTACTGAGCAATTAGCGATGCAACGCGTTTGCGCATGCGGGACAAGCTCGGCACGCAGCGATTCCACCCATCAGGAGCCCCCACCAGCATGAACCATGTGAAGAAGATCGCCCTGGAAGAGCATTTCATGACCCCTGGTTTCCAGGCATATTCCAAAGGGTTTACGCAGCATATCGATCCGGCGGTGCTCGCCGAGCTCGGTCGCCGCCTTGCCGATTTCGACGAAGAGCGGCTTGCCGAGATGGACCGGTGCGGCATCGACATCACCGTGTTGTCGCAAACCGGCCCGGGCGTGCAGGGCGAGCCTGACGCCGGCCTGGCGCTGGCACGGGCGCGCGAGAGCAATGACTTCCTGGCGGCGCAGATCGCCCGCCATCCGACGCGCTATGCCGGCTTTGCCGCGCTACCGATGCAGGATCCCGGGCAGGCGGCGGCCGAACTGGAGCGCGCCGTGCAGCAGCTCGGCTTCAAGGGCTCGCTGGTAAACGGCCATACGCATGGTCGCTACTACGATGACCCTGCGTATGACGGTTTCTGGGAGCGCATGCAGGCGCTGGATGTGCCGATGTACCTGCATCCCACCGATGCCTTCGTGTCGCCGCAAGTGCTCGCAGGTCATCCGGAGCTGGCGGGGGCGGCGTGGGGGTGGGGCGTGGAAACCGCATCGCATGCGCTGCGGTTGTTGTTCAGCGGCGTGTTCGACCGCTTCCCGCGCCTGAAGCTGATCCTCGGACATATGGGCGAGGGCTTGCCGTACCAGCGCTGGCGCTTTGACAGCCGCTTCGCGGTCTATTCGCACGGCGTCAAGCTGCAGCGCGCGCCGTCCGAGTACATCGGCCGCAATATCGTCATCACTACCTCGGGCGTGTGTTCGCACGGCGCGCTGATGGGCGCCATTGCCGAACTGGGACCGCAGGCGGTGATGTTCTCGGTCGACTATCCCTATGAATCCACTGAAGCGGCCGCGAAGTTCATCGACAGCGCACCGCTCGACGACACCACGCGCGCGCTGGTCTGCCACGGCAACGCGCAACGCCTGCTCAAGCTCTGATCGCACCCACCGGGAACCCCTAATGCAAAAAGTCCTTCGTATCGGCCAGATCGTCCCCAGTTCGAACACGACGATGGAAACCGAAATCCCCGCCATGCTGACGGCGCGCCAGCAGATCCGCCCGGAGCGCTTCACCTTCCACTCGAGCCGCATGCGGATGAAGAAGGTGGTCAAGGAAGAGCTGGCGGCAATGGATGCCGAGTCCGACCGCTGCGCAGTGGAACTAAGCGATGCCCGCGTCGATGTGCTCGGCTATGCGTGCCTGGTCGCGATCATGGCGATGGGCCATGGCTACCACCGGCAGTCCGAACAGCGCCTGAAGGCGCATACCACGGCCAACGGCGGCGATGCCCCTGTCATCACCAGTGCCGGCGCACTGGTGGATGCGCTCAAGGTGATGGGCGCGAAGCGCATTGCGGTGGTGGCGCCCTACATGAAGCCACTGACCGAACTGGTGGTGGACTACATCCGCAACGAGGGTTATGAAGTCGTGGACTACCGCGCGCTGGAAATCCCCGACAACCTGGAAGTCGGCCGCCACGACCCCGCGCGCCTGCCCGGTATCGTCGCGCAGATGAACACGCGGGACGCCGACGTGATCGTGCTGTCTGCCTGCGTGCAGATGCCGTCGCTTCCTGCCGTGGCAAAGGTCGAGGCGATGACCGGCAAGCCGGTGCTTACCGCCGCCATCGCCACGACGTACGCGATGCTCCGTGCACTGGACCTGGAGCCGGTCGTGCCGGGCGCGGGTGCGCTGCTGTCCGGCGCCTACTGAGGAGCGGCCATGAGTACCTTCCTGTACGGAGGCCATGTCCACGCCAACGGCATCCGGCAGCATTACCTGCGCTACGGCGGCAATCAGGGCGAGCGCGCCGCGCGCGACGCCGTCGTGATCGTGCCGGGCATCACCAGCCCCGCGATCACCTGGGGCTTTGTCGGCGAGCACTTCGGCACGCGCTTCGACACCTACATCCTCGACGTGCGCGGCCGCGGGCTGTCGTCGGCGGAGCCGGAGCTCGAATACGGCCTCGACGCGCAGGCGCGCGACGTAACGGCCTTTGCCGAAGCGCTGGGCCTGCCGCGCTACAGCGTGGTCGGCCATTCGATGGGCGCGCGGATCGGCCTGCGTGCCGCGGCGGGACAGCCGGGCGGGCTGGCGCGGCTGGTGATGGTCGATCCGCCCGTGTCGGGGCCCGGGCGCCGCCCGTATCCGGCGCAGCTGCCGTGGTACGTCGATTCGATCCGGCTGTCCCGGCAAGGCACCGACCTGGATGGCATGCGCCGCTTCTGCCCGACCTGGACCGACGAGCAGTTGCGCCTGCGTGCCGAATGGCTGCACACCTGCAATGAAGAGGCGGTGGTGCGCAGCTTCGAGGATTTCCACCGCGACGACATCCACGCCGACATGCCGCGGGTCGGGGTGCCCACGTTGTTGATGACCGCCGGCCGCGGCGACGTGGTCCGGCCCGAAGACGTCGCGGAGATTCGTACGCTGCTGCCAGGCGTGCTGGTCAGTCACGTCGCCAATGCGGGCCACATGATCCCGTGGGACGACGAAGCGGGCTTTTACGCGGCGCTGGAGGATTTCCTCGGCGCGCCGCTGTTGCAATGACGAACAAGGAACCGACATGCCGGTAAGCGACCACCAGATGATCGAGGCCTGGCGCAAGGTGCTGCGGCTGTCCCGGCTGGAGCCGGGCCAGACCGTCACCATCCTGACCAGCGCCGCCACCCACCCGCAGACGCTGTCCACCGCGCTCACCGCCACGCAGTCGATGGGCGCCATCGTCAACCGGCTTGACCTGCCGCCTGTCAATGGCGAAAAGGCACTGAGCCGCGATGCGCTCGCCTACCTCGGCACCACGCCGCTGACCGGCAACCCGGCGGCCATCGCCGCGCTGAAGGCGAGCGACCTGGTGCTGGATCTGATGACGCTGCTGTTCTCGCCCGAGCAGCACGAGATCCTGCAGGGCGGAACCAGGATCCTGCTGGCCGTCGAGCCGCCCGAGGTGCTGGCGCGCATGGTGCCTTGCGAGGCCGATCGCGAACGCGTGAAGGCGGCTTCGCAACGCCTGGCAAGCGCAAGGGAAATGCACGTGGTCTCGCCCGCCGGCACCGACCTGCGCTGCCCGCTGGGGGAATTCCCCGCGATCAGCGAGTATGGCTTTGTTGACGAGCCGGGGCGGTGGGACCACTGGCCGAGCGGCTTCGCGCTGACCTGGCCGAATGAAGGCGCCGCTTACGGGACCATCGTGCTGGACAAGGGCGACATCCTGCTGCCGCAGAAGACCTACGTCACCGAGCCGATCCGCCTGACGGTGGAAGCAGGCTTTGCGACGCGCATCGAAGGCGGGCTCCATGCGGAGTTGCTGAGCGAATACATGGCGTCGTTCAACGATCCCGAAGCCTATGCGATCTCGCATATCGGCTGGGGCCTGCAGCCGCGCGCGCATTGGTCGACGCTGGGCCTGTACGACCGTGAGGCCACCATCGGCATGGATGCGCGCGCGTTCGAGGGCAACTTCCTGTTTTCGCTTGGCCCCAACAACGAGGCCGGCGGCCATCGCACTACGGCCTGCCATATCGACATCCCGGTGCGCCGCTGCACCGTGCGCCTGGACGGCGTCGACGTGGTGACCGCGGGCAAGGTGACCGACGGCTTCCGCTACCCGGAGGACAAGTCGTGATGCACAAGGAAATCGGCGCGTACCAGCGCCAGGGCTTTGGCAATACGCTCGAGCTGGCCGGCCCCTTCGGGCTGCTGATCGTGGACTTCGTCAACGGCTTCGCCGATCCGGCGGTCTTCGGCGGCGGCAATATCCGCGAGGCCATTGCCAATACCGTGCCGCTGCTCGCGGTGGCGCGGTGCGAAGGCTGGCCCGTCGCGCACAGCCGCATCGTGTATGCCGACGACGGCGCCGACCACAACGTGTTCTCGATGAAGGTGCCGAACATGCTGACGCTGAAGGAGCAAGCCTTCAACAGCGCCATCGTGGCAGATCTGGCCCCGCGCCCTGGCGAACTGGTGGTGCGCAAGACCGTGCCGTCGGCGTTCTTCGGCACGTCGCTGGCGGCGTGGCTGACGCAGCGCGGCGTGCGCACGCTGCTTGTGGCCGGGGCCGTCACCAGCGGCTGCGTGCGTGCCAGCGTGGTCGATGCGATGCAGTACGGCTTCCGCCCGCTGGTGCTGTCCGACTGCGTGGGCGACCGCGCGCTGGCGCCGCACGAGGCCAACCTGTTCGACATGGCGCAGAAATACGCAACGGTCGCCACGCGGGCGGAGGGGCTTGCCGCCATCGGCGTGCGGGACTAGGTGCCCGCAAGGGCATGACGGGCTGCCGGGATGCGGTAAAGCCGCAATTGACAGGGCCGCCCGCATTTTCATAGGATTTTGGTCAGTATGCTGAATAAGCCACGCTTATCATCGGAACGGACAAGGCAATGACATCGTCGATCGAACCGGATCACCCGGAAAGCGCGCGCGGCCAGGGAGTCGGCGCGCGCGTGGCGCGCAAGGAAGACGCCCGTCATCTGCACGGCAAGGGCCGCTTCGTCGCGGACATCGCCATGCCGGACTTGCAGGAAGTCGCGTTCCTGCGCAGCCCGGTTGCGCACGCCCGGCTGCTATCGGTGACCAAGCCGTCCCGGCACGCCGCCGCGGTGATCGTGCGTGAAGACATGACGGCGGCCAGCGACATCGTCGCCGATTCGGCCTTCCCGTCCTACCAGCCCTCGGCACAGCCGCCACTGGCCAGCGGCAAGGTGCGCTTCGTCGGCGAGCCGGTGGCGATGGCGTTCGCGCCCACCCGCGCCGAGGCAGAGGATATCGCCGAGCAGGTCGCCGTGTCGTTCGACGAACTGCCCGCGCTGGCCGACGTGACGCAGGCCCGCCAGCTTGCCGGCGAGGTGCGCGTGCACGAGCACTGGCGCGACAATACCTTCCTGGCGCTGAGCGCCGACAAGAACTTCGAGACGCGCCGGCGCGAGGCCACGGTGGTGGTGCGCCGCCAGATCGACCTCGCGCGGCAGTGCATGGTGCCGATGGAAGGCAAGGCAGTGCTGGCCTACTGGGACCACCAGTTCGACCAACTGGTGGTCTACAGCGCGACGCAGGTGCCGCACATGATCCGCACGATCCTGGCGCACTGCCTGGGGCTGGAGCAGGAGCGCGTGCGGGTGATTTCGCCCGACGTGGGTGGTGCCTTCGGCTATAAGTGCGTGCTGCAGCAGGAAGAACTGTGCATCGCGTGGCTGGCGCTGACCTACAAGCGCCCGTTCCGCTTTATCGAAGACCGGCGCGAGCACCTGACCGCCGGCGCAAACTCGCGCGAGCACCACTACGAGTTGACCGCGTATGCCGATGCGCGCGGCCGCCTG
This sequence comes from Cupriavidus taiwanensis, assembly GCF_900250115.1. Lineage (NCBI taxonomy): Bacteria > Pseudomonadati > Pseudomonadota > Betaproteobacteria > Burkholderiales > Burkholderiaceae > Cupriavidus > Cupriavidus taiwanensis. The sequence goes on from NZ_LT984804.1 coordinate 800,761, forward strand.
CTGGCGCTGGATGCAAGGATCGAGATCGATGGCGGGGCTTATTCCGTGTGGCCGTTCACCATCGGGCTGGAACCGGGGCAGGCGATCGGCAACCTGCCGGGGCCGTACGCCTTCGAGGGCTACCGCTGCGAAACCACTTGCGTGGCGACGAACAAGCCGGGCTTCGTGCCCTATCGCGGCGTGGCGCGTACCGGGGTCTGTTTTGCGATGGAGCTGATGATCGACGCCATCGCCCGCGAAGTGGGACGCGAGCCGTGGGAGGTGCGCTGCGAAAACCTGGTGCCGCCCGAGGCCATGCCCTATGTCAACGTCACCAACAAGCATTTCGACGGCGGCGACTATCCGGCCAGCGTACGCAAGGCCATGGAGATGATCGGCCTGCCCGCGATCCGTGCGCGCCAGAAGGCGGGGCCGCAGGGCAGCACCTATGTCGGCGTGGGTTTCGGCACCTACACCGAGCAATCGGCGCACGGCACCTCGGTGTTCGCCGCGTGGGGCACGCCGGTGATCCCGGGCTTCGATTCTGCGACGGTGCGCATCACGCCGGACGGCGGGCTGGAGGTGCGCGTGGGCGTGCATTCGCACGGGCAGGGCATGGAGACCACCTTCGCGCAGATCGCCCACGAGATCCTCGGCATCGACATCGCGCGGATCAAGGTCGTGCACGGCGATACCGGCCTGACGCCGTTCTCGACCGGCACGTATGCGTCGCGCTCGCTGGTGATGTCCGGTGGCGCGGTGTCGCGTGCCTGCAAGGCGCTGCTGCCGCGCCTACTGAAGATCGGCGCGCACATGCTCGGCCAGCCGCAGGATGCCGTGGCGTTCCGGGACGGCGCCGTGGCGGGCGGGGATGCAGGCACCGCCGATATCGCACGCATCGCCAACGCCTGGTACATCAACCCGCACCTGTTGCCGCCGGACGTCGACGCGCAGGGGCTGGAAGTCACGATGGGCTTCAAGCCTGCCGTCGATACCGGCAGCTTCACCTACGCCACGCATGCCGTGGCGGTGGAAGTCGATATCGACTCCGGCCACGTCGAGATCCTCGACTACGTGGTGGTGGAGGACTGCGGCACCATGATCAACCCGATGGTGGTGGAAGGGCAGACCTACGGCGGTGTGGCGCAGGGCATCGGCACCGCGATGTTCGAAGCCATGCACTACGATGGCAATGGCCAGCCGCTGGCGTCGACGCTGGCGGACTACATGCTGCCGGGGCCGACCGAGATCCCGTCGATCCGCATCCATCATTTCGAGACGCCGTCACCGCATACGGAGTTCGGCGCCAAGGGGATGGGCGAGGGCGGGGCGATCGCGCCGCCGGCGGCCATCTTCAATGCCGTCAATGACGCATTGCGCGATTTCGGCGTCGAGCTCAAGGAGACGCCGCTGACGCCGCGCAAGCTCCTGGAGGCGCTGGATGCGGCCGAGGCCGATGCGCATAACCGGAAGGCTGCCTGACCGATGAAAGCCGTTGCATTTTCCTACCACGCGCCCGGCTCGCTGCCGGAGGCGCTGTCCCGCCTGGGCGCGGGTACCGATGTATCCAAGGCCATGGGCGGTGGGCAATCGCTGGGGCCGATGCTGAACCTGCGCCTGACCCGGCCCGATACGGTGGTCGATGTGTCGGCGCTGCGCGAATTGCGCGACGTGACTGCAGCCGCTGACGGCATCCGCATCGGCGCCTGCGTCACCCACGCGCAGATCGAGGACGGCGTGTTCGAACCGCTGCGCGGCACCATGCTGCAGGCCGTTGCCGGCGGCATCGCCTATCGGGCGATCCGCAATCGTGGCACCGTAGGCGGCAGCCTAGCGCATGCGGATCCGGCGGCCGACTGGGTCGTGGCAATGACCGCATTGGGCGCGCGCATCGAGATCGCATCCGCGGCCGGCATGCGCGAAGTACCGATGGAGTCGTTCATGATCGGCGCCTACACCACCGTGCTGGCCGAAGGCGAGCTGATCGCCGCAGTGCGGGTGCCGCCGAAGACCGCGCACAGCCGCTGGGGCTACCAGAAGCTGTGCCGCAAGACCGGCGAATTCGCCGAGGCCAGCTGCGCCGCTTACTTCGACGCCAGCCGCCGCTTCGGCCGCATCGTCCTGGGCGCGCTGGACGGTCCGCCCATGGTGCTGCCCGGCCTGACGCGCGCCGTGGCGGCGCAGGGCGCGGCCGCGCTGACTGCCGAGGCAGTTGCCGAAGCCGTCGCGCAGGCCGCGCCGGGCAAGGACGCCATCGACCGCAAGCTGTACCGAACCGTCGTGATGCGCTGCGTCACGCAATTGCTGAACTGAGGAGCGTCCCGTGCAGACCATCGAATTCACTGTCAACGGCCGCCGGGTGTCCGGCGCGTGCGCGGACCGGACGCACCTGGGCGACTACCTGCGCGACACGCATCGCCTGACTGGCACCCACCTTGGCTGCGAGCACGGCGTGTGCGGCGCCTGCACCGTGCTGGTGGACGACAAGCCGGTGCGCTCGTGCATCACCTTCGCCGCCGCCTGCCAGGGCGCGGACATCGTCACGGTGGAGGGCTACGAGGATGACCCGGTCATGGCCGACCTGCGCGCGGCCTTCAACCGGCATCACGCGCTGCAGTGCGGCTACTGCACGCCCGGGATGCTGGCCACCGCGCGCGATATCGTGGTGCGCCTGCCCGATGCCGACGAAGCCACCATCCGCCACGAGCTGTCGGGCAACCTGTGCCGCTGCACCGGCTATATGGGCATCGTCGCCGCGATCCGTTCGGTGCTGGACGCGCGTCGCGCGGCCGCCGGCGTGATCGCGCGGCACGCCGGCGCGGCCGCCGCACCGCTGCCGTTCGCGGGCTTCACGGTCGCCGACGAGGCGCTCGGCACGCAGCCGCACCTTGCCGCGGCGGGCAGCGCCGAGCCGGAGCGCTCGGCCGACCGCAAGGGCTGGTCGCGCATCGAAGGCGGCTTCGCCGTGCCCTATGCACTGGACCAGGTATGGGCCTTCATGGCGGACTTGCCGGCCGTGGCGGGCTGCCTGCCCGGCGCGGTGCTGACGGAAGTGGCCGGGGACAAGGTCAAGGGCCATATCGCCATCAAGTTCGGCCCCATGTCGGCGAGGTTCGAGGGCGCCGCGCGCCTGCAGCGCGATGATGCAAACCAGCGCGGCGTGCTGAAAGGGGCGGGGCAGGACTCGCTCAGCAATTCCAAGGCCGCGGGCGATATCGCTTATGCGCTCAAGGCCTTGTCCGCCGGCGAGACCGAAGTCGAGGTCGACCTGCAGTATTCGCTGCAAGGGCCGCTGGCCCAGTTCTCGCGCTCGGGGCTGGTGCGCGACTTCGTGCGGCGGATGATCGCCGACTTCGGCAAGGCGGTGTCGCGCAGGATGGACCCTACGCTCAGCGAGGCCGAGCGCAACCAGGCCGTGCGCCTGAACCCGGTGACAATGTTCTTCGGCGTGCTGTGGGAGCGTATGAAGCGTTTGTTCGGCGCCCGCTGAACATCCCTGGCCGGATAGGCGGGAGGCGCGGCCTTCCTTGCCCGCCTTACCCCGGATGCACTACAACCAGTAGTGCGGTGGCGGTGGTCTTGCCACCATTGGAGATCGCATGTGCGACATCGGCCGCATAGCGCGCGGTCTCGCCGTGCCGCAGCTTCTTCTCATCGGCGCCCGCGCGCACCGTCATCGATCCGCTCAGCACCGACAGGTGTTCCTGGGTGCCGGCCTCGTGCGGCTCGGAGGCCAGCACGCCGCCGGCCTGGATGGTCAGCTCATACCACTCGAAGCGCCCGGCCAGTTCGATCGGGCCCAGGATGCGCAGGTCGCAACGCGTGTCCGGGCTCTTCAGCGACGGGATCGCGTGCGGCTGGACCACGGTGATGCCGCCGCCGGCGCGCTCGCCTGCGCCGCCGGCCAGGAAATCCGCCAGGTTCACGCCCAGCGCATTGGCCAGGCGCCACAGCACCGCGACGGTCGGATTGGCGAGGTTGCGTTCGATCTGCGACAGCATCGACTTGGACACCCCCGCGCGGCGCGACAGTTCGTCGAGCGAGAGCCGGTGCTGCTGGCGCAGCGCCTGCAGCGCCATGCCGACGGCGGGCGGCCCGTCGGCCTGCGGGGTCTGGACCAGGGCTTGCGTCATGGAATGATGTTCGTTATATTGCGCAAAACGTTCGATATACAGAACGCGTTCGATTTATCGATCGGATCGTAGCACACCAGCCAGCACACCCTCGACCCAACGGAGCCAAGCCATGCCGAATGCCCAGGCGTTCTATGCGTCCATCCGCGACGAACTGCAATCCATCCGCGACGCCGGGCTGTACAAGAACGAGCGCGTGATCGCCACGCCGCAGGGCGCGCGCGTGCGCACCAGCGATGGCCGCGAGGTCATCAACCTGTGCGCCAACAACTACCTGGGCCTGTCGTCGCATCCGGGCGTGATCGAGGCCGCGCACGAAGCGCTGCGCACGCATGGCTTCGGCCTCAGTTCGGTGCGCTTTATCTGCGGCACCCAGGACCTGCACAAGACGCTGGAGGCGCGGCTGTCGGCCTTCCTCGGCACCGAGGACACGATCCTTTACGGCTCGGCCTTCGATGCCAACGGCGGGCTGTTCGAAACGCTGCTGGGGGCGGAAGACGCGGTCATCAGCGATGCGCTCAACCATGCCTCGATCATCGACGGGATCCGCCTGTCCAAGGCGCGGCGCTACCGCTACCAGCACAACGACATGGACGACCTGCGCGCGCAGCTGGAGCAGGCCCGGGCCGACGGCGCGCGCTACACGCTGGTGTTCTCCGACGGCGTGTTCTCGATGGACGGCACCGTGGCGCGCCTGGACCAGATGCGCGCGCTGTGCGACGAGTATGGCGCGCTGCTGGGCATCGACGAATGCCATGCCACCGGCTTCATGGGCCAGCGCGGCCGCGGCACGCACGAGGCGCGCGGCGTGTTCGGCAAGATCGACATCATCACCGGCACGCTCGGCAAGGCGCTGGGCGGCGCCTCGGGCGGCTTCACCAGTGCGCGCAAGGAAGTGGTGGCGCTGCTGCGCCAGCGCTCGCGGCCGTATCTGTTCTCGAATACCGTGGCGCCGGCCATCGTGGGCGCTTCGATCGCGGTGCTCGATATTCTTGAAGGAAGCACCGAACTGCGCGACCGGCTCGAGCGCAACACGAAGTTCTTCCGCGCCGGGCTGGGCCGGCTGGGCTTCGACGTCAAGTCCGGCGACCACCCCATCATCCCGATCATGGTCTACGACGCCGACAAGGCGCAGCAGCTGGCGCAGCGGCTGCTGGAGCTGGGCGTGTACGTAGTGGGCTTTTTCTACCCGGTGGTGCCCAAGGGCCAGGCGCGCATCCGCGTGCAGATGAGCGCGCTGCATGACGAGGCCACGCTGCAGGCGGCGCTGGACGCCTTCGGCCACGCCGGCCGAGAACTGGGGCTGATCTGATGGCGGATGCCAAACCGAAAATCCTGATCGTCGGCGCCAATGGCCAGATCGGCTCCGAGCTGGCGCTGGCGCTGGCCGAGCGCTACGGCCGCGCCAACGTCATTACATCCGACGTGGTGCCCACCGGCCGCCACGTGCAGCTGACCCACGAGATGCTCAACGCCACCGACCGCGGCGAGCTGGCCACGGTGGTCGAGCGCCATGGCATCACCCAGGTCTACCTGCTGGCCGCGGCGCTGTCCGCCACCGGCGAGAAGGCCCCGCAGTGGGCCTGGAACCTCAACATGACCAGCTTGCTCAACGTGCTGGAGCTGGCGCGGCAGAACGGGCTGGAGCGGGTGTTCTGGCCCAGCTCGATCGCCGCCTTCGGCCCGACCACGCCGGCCGCGCACACGCCGCAGCAGACCGTGATGGAGCCGACCACGGTCTACGGCATCTCCAAGCAGGCGGGCGAGGGCTGGTGCCGCTGGTACCACGCCAACCATGGCGTCGACGTGCGCAGCGTGCGCTATCCCGGCCTGATCTCGCACAAGACCCCGCCCGGCGGCGGCACCACCGACTATGCCGTCGATATCTTCCATGCGGCGGTCAAGGGCGAGCCCTACACCTGCTTCCTGCGCGAAGACGAGGCTCTGCCGATGATGTATATGCCCGATGCCATCCGCGCCACCATCGAACTGATGGAAGCGCCGGCGGACCGGCTGAGCGAGCGCGGCAGCTACAACATCGCCGGCATGAGCTTTACGCCGGCGCAGATCGCCGCGGCCATCCGCGCGCAGGTGCCGGACTTCCAGATCCGCTACGAGCCGGACTATCGCCAGGCGATCGCGCAAGGCTGGCCGGATTCGATCGACGACGCGGTCGCGCGCGCGGACTGGGGCTGGCGCGCGCGGTACGGGCTGCGCGAGATGGTGGCCGACATGCTGGCCAACCTGAGGGCGAGCTTGCCTGCCTGAGCCGCTATGGCGCCGCGTTGCCTCCGATGCTGCTGTCGATGGCGATGCGGATGCCTTCGCTGCCGACCGCCACCGGCCCGGTGCGGCCGACCAGGTCGCCCCCCTGCGGCAAGGCGCTGCCACTGGCGGAAATCCGCGCTTCCAGCATGACCTGGCGCTGGCCCGAGAGCCGGTGGTCGGGGCGCATCGCCATGGCATCGTCCAGCGTGAACGACAGCGGCAGGTCGCGCGCCGAGCGCCGCAGCACCGCCAGCGGCATGCGCGCGCCGTCCACCGGCAGGGCATAGACGAACAGCGTATCGCCCGCTTGCGGCGCGCGTCCGGCCCGCTCGCTCAGCGTCACCATGCCGCTGATGGCCGCGGCCGGCGCCGCGGCGGGCGTGCCGCGCGCGGCCGCGAGGTTGGCGGCGATGCGCGCCGCGGTCTGCGAGTCCGCCGGCAGCAGCCGGTACAGGTGTTCCCAGTAGCCGATCGCCGCCTCTTTGTCGCCGCGCGCCGCCGCGGCGCTGGCGGCGAGCGCCAGGCCCTTGGGATCGTCGGGGTCGAGCGCCAGCGCCTGGCGCACCTGCGCCATCGGCGCATCGTCCAGCACGCCGCCGCCCAGCGTGGCCAGCGCGTCGGCGTAGTCGGAGCGCAGCGCGGCCACGTCCGGCGCCAGCTCGACCGCGCGCGCGTAGGCGGCCGCGGCGTCGGCATGGCGCTCCAGCACGCTGTACGAACGCGCCAGCATGGCCCAGCCCTGCGCATCGCCGGGCGCCTCGCGCAGGCGCTGCGCCAGCTGGTTCACCATGCCCTCGACCTGCGCGCCGCTGAGCTGGTGCTCGCTGCCGCTGGCCGCGGGCAGGTCGTCGGCCCGCCACAGCGCCACCGGGTTGCCCAGATGCAGGTAGAGCAGGATCGCGGCGCTGGGCAACGCGGCCAGCAGCAGCGCGGCGAGCAGCGGCGCGGGGCGCGCGCTGGCCGGAGCGGTGGCGCTGCCGGCGGCCTCGTCGAGCAGCCGGCGGCCCAGCTCAGCGCGGGCTTCGGCATGGCGCGCCGCGCCCAGGGTGCCGGCGTGCAGGTCGCGGTCCAGCTCGCGCAACTGGTCGTGGTAGAGGTCGACCAGCAGCGCGCGCGCGGGCGTGGCGGAGTCGGACGGCGCACCGCGGCGCAACAGCGGCCAGAGCAGGCACAGGGTGGCGGCGCCGATCAGCGCCGCGGCCAGCAGCCAGAAGGTGGTCATGGCGGGCGACGCTCCGTGGTCGCGGTGTCGAGCAAGTCCGCCAGCTGGTGTTGCGCGGCTGCGTCCAGTGGCTGGTCGGTCGGGATGCCGGCCGCGGCTATGCGGGAGCGCGCGCGCACGATCGCGGCCACGGCAGCGGCCAGCAGCAGCAGCGGCCCGAACCACAGCAGCCACGTCAGCGGCCGCAGCGGCGGCTGGTACAGCACGAAGTCGCCGTAGCGCTGCACCAGGTAATCCTTGATGGCCGCGTCGCTGGCGCCGTCGCGCAGCTGCGCGCGGATCTGGCGGCGCAGGTCCAGCGCCAGCTCGGCGTTGGAGTCGGCCAGGGTCTGGTTCTGGCAGACCAGGCAGCGCAACTCGGCGGACAAGGCATGCACGCGCGCGTCGAGCTCGGCTTCGCTCAGCGCCGCCGCTTGCAGCGCCACGCCGCACAGGGTCGCGGCGAGCCACGCGGCGAGGGCGCGGCTACGCATGGCCATCTCCCTGCCGCTGCAGCTGCTCGATCAGCGGGATCAGCTTGCGCTCCAGCACCTCGCGCGTGACCGGGCCGACCTGGCGGTAGCGCACCACCCCATGCTGGTCGATGACAAAGGTCTCCGGCACGCCGTAGACGCCGTAGTCGATGCCGACCCGGCCGTCGGCGTCGACCAGTGACGCGGCATAGGGGTCGCCCAGCCGCCGCAGCCAGTCGCGCGCGGCGCCGGCTTCGTCCTTGTAGTTGAGGCCGTACAGCGGCACTGGCGCGCGCCCGGCAAAGTCCACCAGCAGCGGATGCTCGGTGCGGCAGGCGGCGCACCACGAGGCCCACACATTGAGCAGCCAGACCTTGCCGCGCAGATCGGCGCTGGCCAGCGTGCGGCCCTCGGGCGCCAGCAGGGGCAGTTGGAATGCCGGCGCGACCTTGCCCACCAGCGGCGACGGCAGCGCGCGCGGATCGTGGCGCAGCCCCGCGGCCAGCGCCACCGCCAGGGCGAGGAAGGCGGCCAGCGGCAGCAGGAAGCGTGTCATGCGGGCGTCTCCTCGCGGACCGGGCTCAATGCCGGCACCGCGGGCGCATCGGTTGCGGCCGGCGCGTTGACCGCGTCGGTGGCGCGGCGCCGCAGCCGGTAGCGCTTGTCGCACACCGCCAGCAGTCCGCCCAGCGCCATCAGCACGCAGCCGGCCCAGATCCAGCCGACGAAAGGCTTGACGTGGATGCGCACGGCCCAGGCGCTGCCCGCGGCGTCGTTGCCGACGTGCTCGCCCAGCGCCACGTAGAGGTCGCGCGTCACGCCGCTGTCGATCGCCGCTTCGGTGGTGGGCAGGTCCTGGCTGCGGTAGATGCGGCGCTCGGGATGGAGCACCGCCACGCGCCGGCCGTCGCGCGAAGCCACCAGCGTGCCGCGCAGCGCTTCGTAGTTGGGGCCGCCGGCTTGCGTCACGCCGGCAAAGCGGAAGTCATAGCCGCCCACGCCGACGCTGTCGCCGGCGCGCAGCGGCAATTCGCGCAGGCTTTCCTGGCCGGACACCAGCGTCACGCCGGCGATGAAGACGCCCACGCCGGCGTGCGCGAGCAGCATGCCCCAGTAGCTCGGCGTGAACTGGCGCAGCGCCGCCAGCCGGCGGCCGCGCTGGTGCTGCAGCCGCGCCGCCACGCTGGCCGCCGCGCTCAGCACGCACCAGGCCGCCAGCAGCAGCCCCAGCCCGCTCAGCGCCGAGGCATTGCGCAGCGCCAGCAGCAACCCCAGGGCCAGCGCCGCGCTGGCCACCGCGGCCCAGCGCAGCCGGCGCGCCATGCCGGGCAGGTCGCCGTGGCGCCAGCGCGCCAGCGGCGCGGCGCCCATCAGCAGCACCGCGGGCGCCATCAGCGGCACCATCACCTGCTCGAAATAGGCAGGGCCGACCGAGATCTTGCCCAGGCCGAGCACATCGACCAGCAGCGGGTAGAGCGTGCCCAGCAGCACCGTGGCGGCGGCCACCGCCAGCAGCACGTTGTTGGCCAGCAGCATCGACTCGCGCGACACCGCCGCAAACTTCACGCGGCGCGCCAGCGCCGGCGCGCGCCAGGCATACAGCGCCAGCGCCAGCCCGGTCACCAGCCCCAACAGCGCCAGGATGAAGATGCCGCGCTTGGGGTCCACGGCAAAGGCGTGGACCGAGGTCAGCACGCCCGAGCGGACCAGGAAGGTGCCGAGCAGGCTCAGCGAGAAGGTGAAGATCGCCAGCAGCACGGTCCACGCGCGGAACGCGCCGCGCTTCTCGGTCACCGCCAGCGAATGCATCAGCGCGGTGCCGGCCAGCCAGGGCATGAACGAGGCATTCTCGACCGGGTCCCAGAACCACCAGCCGCCCCAGCCCAGCTCGTAGTAGGCCCAGGCGCTGCCGAGCATGATGCCCAGCGTCAGGAAGGCCCATGCCACCGTGGTCCACGGTCGCGACCAGCGCGCCCACGCCGCGTCGACGCGCCCGGCCAGCAGCGCCGCCACGGCAAAGGCAAAGGTCACCGAGGAGCCGACGTAGCCCATGTACAGCAGCGGCGGGTGGAACACCATGCCGGGATCCTGCAGCAGCGGGTTGAGGTCGCGGCCTTCCATCGACGGCGGCAGCAGCCGCACGAAGGGGTTGGAGGCAAACAGCAGGAACGCCAGGAAGCCGGCGCTGATCGCGCCCATCACCGCCAGCACGCGGGCCACCGCGGCCAGCGGCAGCTGCCGGCTCCACACCGACACCGCCAGCGACCACAGCGCCAGCATCAGCGTCCACAGCAGCATCGAGCCCTCGTGCCCGCCCCACACCGCGGCGATGCGGTAGGCCAGCGGCAGCGCGCTGTTGGCGTTGGCGGCGACGTAGCGCACGCTGAAGTCGTGGTCGACGAAGCACCAGGTCAGCGCGGCGAACGACAGCGCCACCAGCACGCATTGCGCGCGCGCGGCGGGGCGCGCCAGCGCCATCCATGCCAGCCGGCCGCGCGCGGCGCCGGCCAGCGGCACCACCGCCTGCACCAGCGCCACCAGCAGGGCGACGATCAGCGTGAAGTGGCCCAGCTCGGCGATCACCGGCGCAGCTCCTGCGCGGCCATGGCGCCGGCCATGCGCGGGTTGGCCTGGCCGGCCTGCTTGAGCGCATCGGCGGCTTCGGGCGGCATGTAGTTCTCGTCGTGCTTGGCCAGCACCTCGCTGGCGATGAAGGTGCCGTCGGCGCCCAGCTGGCCGCGCGCGACCACGCCCTTGCCTTCGCGGAACAGGTCGGGCAACAGGCCGCGATACTGCACGGGGACCTCGCGCGCGCTGTCGGTCACGACGAAGCGCACCGTCATGCCGTCGCCCTCGCGCCGGATCGAGCCCGGCGCGACCAGCCCGCCCAGGCGGAAGCTGCGCGCCACCGGCGCCTCGCGCGCGGCCACCTGGCTCGGGCTGAAGAAGAACACCAGGTTGGAGCGGAAGGCATTGAGCACCAGCGCCGCCGCGATGCCGCAGCAGGCCAGCGCCGCGGCCAGCAGCCCGAAGCGGCGCTGGCGCGGTGTCATTGGCCGGCTTCCGGATCCGGGCGCCGGCGCGTGGCCCGGCAGCGGCGCGCCAGCAGCGCCAGTTCCAGCGCCAGCAGCAGCGCGCTCGCACCGAAGGCGCCGGCGATGAAGATGCCGTGGTGCCCGTAGGGCAGCAGCGTGGACAGCGTCATGACCTCTCTCCGGTAACCATGGCGGGGCCGTGCGGCACGTCGCCGCGCTCGCGCAGGATGCAGCGCACGCGCACCAGCGCCACCGCCACCGTGTACATCCAGCAGGCCAGCGTCATCAGCAGCATGCCGGCCAGCATGGTGGCGGCCATCGACGGCGCCGCGGTCAGGCTGACCGAGGCGCCCTGGTGCAGCGTGTTCCACCACTGCACCGAGAAATAGATCACCGGGATGTTGACCACGCCCACCAGCGCCAGCACCGCGCACGCGCGCTCGGCGCGGCGCGGCTCGTCGATGGCGGCTTCCAGCGCGATAAAGCCCAGGTACAGGAACAGCAGGAGCAGCTCGGAGGTGAGCCGCGCGTCCCACACCCACCACGTGCCCCAGGTGGGCTGGCCCCACAGCGCGCCGGTCCACAGCGCCAGCACGGTGAAGAGCGCGCCGGTCGGCGCCAGCGCCGACGCCATCATCGACGACAACCGCGTGCGCAGTACCAGCGCCAGCGCGCAGTAGCCCGCCATGACCAGGTAGATGAACATCGACATCCATGCCGCCGGCACATGGATGAAGATGATGCGGTAGACCTCGCCCTGCTGCGCATCGGCCGGCGCCACGCCGAAGCCGGTCCACAAGCCGGCCACCGCGCACAGCGCCGCCGCGGCGAAGAACCACGGGGCCATGCGCCCGGCCAGCGGATAGAAGCGCACCGGCGCGGCATAGGCCAGCCAGCCGCGGCGGGCGCGGGCTTGCGACGGCATGCGCTGTGGCAACGAGGGCAGCGGCTGGCTCATGCCGGGGTCTCCATGGCAATGCGCAGCCCGGCGGCGGCGGCCAGCGGGCACAGCAACAGCGACAGCGCCAGGCACGCGCCCAGCAGCGAGAACTGCGCCGTCACGTCGAGCCCGGCATCGGCGGCGGCCGCGGCGCCGGCACCGAACACCAGCACCGGCACGCACAGCGGCAGCACCAGGATGCACAGCAGCACCGCGCCGCCGCGCAGGCCCAGCGTCAGCGCCGCGCCCACCGCGCCGATCAGGCTCAGCGCCGGCGTGCCGACCAGCAGCGATGCCGCCAGCAACAGCGCGGCGCCGGACGGCAGCCCGTATTGCTGCGCCAGCAGCGGCGTCAGCACCAGCAGCGGCAGTCCGCTGGCAAGCCAGTGCGCGGCGATCTTGGCCAGCACCAGCAGCGCCAGCGGATGCGGCGACAGCAGCAGCTGGTCCAGGCTGCCGTCGGCATGCTCCTGCGCGAACAGGCGCGACAGCGACAGCATCGAGGCCAGCAGCGCCGTCACCCACAGGATGCCCGGCGCCAGCGCGCGCAGCTGCTGCGGCTCGGGGCCGATCGCCAGCGGGAACAGGCTCGCGGCCATGACAAAGAACACCACGCCGCCGAGCAGGCTGCCGCGCCGCCGCCACGACAGCGAGACATCGTGCGCGACGATCGCGGCGAGCGCGCGCAGCATGTCCGTCATGCCGCCGGCCGGTCCAGGCGCAGCACCGCGCCGCCGCCGGGCAGCAGCTGGTGCGTGGCGATCACGGCCATGCCGCCGGCGGCCAGGTGCGCGTCCAGCTGGCGCTGGAAGCGCACGCAACTGTCGGCATCGAGCGCGGTGACCGGTTCGTCCAGCAGCCACAGGGTGCGCGGCGCCAGCGCCAGCCGCGCCAGCGCGACGCGGCGCCGCTGCCCTTGCGACAGCGTGCGCACCGGCACGTGCGCGACGCGCTCCAGCGCATGGGCGGCGAGCGCGCGCGCGATGCTGTCGGCGCGCCGGCCGGCATCGGCATGGCGGCCGGCAAGGCGGGCGGCAAAGCGCAGGTTCTCCGCCGGGGTCAGGTCGATGTCGATGCCGTTGGCGTGGCCGAGGTAGGCCAGCGCCTGCTGGAACTCCGGATCGGCGGCGCGCAGCGGGCGGCCATGCCATTGCAGCGTGCCGGCATCGGCGCTGGCCAGGCCGCACAGCACGCGCAGCAGCGTGGTCTTGCCGCTGCCGTTGGCGCCCAGCACCTGCAGCAATCCGCCCGGCGCCAGGCCCAAGTCGAGGCCTTGCAGGACCGGGCGGCCGGCACGCGACACCGCCAGGCCGCTGGCACGGAGCACGGACGCGGCGGCAGGCGTCATTTCACCTCGGCCTTGGACATGTCGGGAAGATGGTGGGCGATGCCCTTGTGGCAGTCGATGCAGGTCTTCTCCTTGTTGGCCAGGTAGGTCGAATGCATGGCCTGCGCGCGCGGCTCTGCCGGGTGAAGTCCATTGACTGGTAGTCGTGACAGTTGCGGCATTCCAGCGAATCGTTGGCCTTGAAGCGGGCCCATTCGTGCTGGGCCAGCGTAAGCCGGTGCGCCTGGAATTTCTCGCGGGTGTCGACGGTGCCGAAGATCTTGGCCCAGACCTCCTTGGAGGCCTGCATCTTGCGCGCCATCTTGGTGGTCCAGTTGTGCGGCACATGGCAGTCCGAACACTTGGCGCGCACGCCGCTGCGGTTGGTGAAATGGATGGTGCCCTGCAGCTCCTGGTAGACGTTGTCGCGCATCTCGTGGCAGCCGGTGCAGAACTGTTCGGTGTTGGTCAGCTCCAGCGCGGTGTTGAACGCGCCCCAGAACACCACCCCGGCGATAAAGCCGCCGAGCGTCAGGAAGCCCAGGCTGAAATACGCGCTGGGCCGGTTGATGGTTCGCCAGTAACGCTTGATCAGGTCGAGCATGGCGCGTACCGGCTAGTTGGACGAGCCCTTGGCGCCGGGCTTGCGCTTGAGCATCTGCTCGACATCGATGAAGGTATTGCCCACCAGCGGCTTGGCGTCGGCCTGCGGCACGTGGCATTGGGTGCAGAAGTAGCGGCGCGGCGACACGTCGGCGAGCACGTTGTTGTCGCGGTCCATGTAGTGCGTGATGCTGACCGGGATCGCCTGGGTTTCTTCGGTGCGGGTGCGCGCGTGGCAGAACATGCAGCGGTTGAAGTCCTTGTCCAGCTGGTAGCCGTCGATCTTGTGCGGAATCGTCGGCGGCTGCATGGTGTAGTTGCGGGTGCGGCGGATGTCCTTGTTTTCGGTGGGGTAGAGCAGCGGCGCCTTGGCTTCATTGGCGATCGGCGTGGGCCGCGCATCGCGTCGACCACGCCCTGCGCGCGCGCCGGGGCCTGCGGCGCCAGCAGCGCCAGCAGCAGCGCGCACAGCGCCAGCAGCGGCATCCAGGATCGGCTTGGCTTCATGGCGTCTCCCTGTTAGGTTGGGCCTAGACCTTGACGATCTTGACCGCGCACTTCTTGAAGTCGGTCTGCAGCGAGATCGGGCAGGTGGCGTCCAGCGTCACCTTGTTGATCAGCTGGCTGGCGTCGAACCACGGCACGAACACCAGCCCGCGCGGCGGCGCGTCGCGGCCGCGGTCTCGACCCGTGAGCGCATGCGTCCGCGCCGCGACACCACTTCGACCTCGACGCCGCGGCGCAGGCCCATGGCCTTGGCGTCTTCGGGATGCATGAACACCACCGCGTTGGGAAAGGCCCGGTACAGCTCGGGCACGCGTCGCGTCATCGAGCCGGAGTGCCAGTGCTCGAGCACGCGGCCGGTGGCCAGCCAGAACGGATATTCCTGGTCCGGCGACTCAGCCGGCGGCTCGTAGGGCAGGGCGAAGATCACCGCCTTGCCATCGGGTGGCCGTAGAACTGGTAGCCGGTGCCAGCCTTGACGTACGGGTCGCTGCCCTCGCGGTAGCGCCAGCGCGTTTCCTTGCCGTTGACCACCGGCCAGCGCAGGCCGCGCGCCTCGTGATAGGTGTTGAAAGGGCCAGGTCATGGCCATGGCCGCGGCCGAAGGTGGCATACTCCTCGAACAGCCCCTTCTGCACGTAGAAGCCGAAGGCGTTGGCTTCGGCGTTGTGGTAGTCGGGGTCGATCTCCTTGAGCGGGAACTTGTCGACCTGGCCGTTGCGGTAGAGCACGTCGAACAGGGTCTTGCCCCGGTATTCGGGCTTCTTCGCGATCAGGTCGGCGGGCCACACGTCCTCGACCTTGAAGCGCTTGGAGAACTCCATCAGCTGCCACAGGTCGGAGCGCGCCTCGCCCGGCGCATCGACCAGTTGGTGCCAGAACTGCGTGCGGCGCTCGGCGTTGCCGTAGGCGCCTTCCTTCTCCACCCACATCGCGCTGGGCAGTATCAGGTCGGCCGCCAGCGCGGTCACGGTGGGATAGGCATCGGACACCACCACGAAGTTCTGCGGGTTGCGGTAGCCCGGCAGGCCTTCTTCCATCAGGTTGGCGGCGGCCTGCATGTTGTTGTTGACCTGCACCCAGTAGGCGTTGAGCTTGCCGTCCTTGAGCATGCGGTTCTGCAGCACGGCATGGTAGCCGGGCTTGTCAGGAATGGTGCCGGGCGGCAGCTTCCAGATGCGCTCGGCTTCCTCGCGGTGCTTGGGGTTGGTCACCACCATGTCGGCCGGCAGCCGGTGCGAGAAGGTGCCGACCTCGCGCGCGGTGCCGCACGCCGACGGCTGCCCGGTCAGCGAGAACGGGCTGTTGCCGGGGGTGGCGATCTTGCCGGTCAGGAGGTGCAGGTTGTAGACCATGTTGTTGGCCCAGCTGCCGCGCGTATGCTGGTTGAAGCCCATGGTCCACAGCGACATCACCTTGATATTGGGGTCGGCGTAGAGCTCGGCCAGCTGGTCGAGCTTTGCCTTGGGCACGCCCGACAGCTTGCTGACGGTATCGGCGTCGTACCTGGCGACGAAGCGCGCGAAGTCGTCGAAGCTGATGGGGCGCGCGGCGCCCGGATCGGCGGCGTTCTTGGCCGCCTTCTGCAGCGGGTGTTCCGGGCGCAGGCCATAGCCGATGTCGGTCACGCCCTCCTTGAACACGGTGTGCTTGTTGACGAAGTCCTTGTTGACCTTGTTGTTCTTGATGATGTAGTGGGCGATGTAGTTCATCATCGCCAGGTCGGTCTGCGGCTTGAAGATGACCGGGATGTCGGCCAGGTCGAACGAGCGGTGCGTGAAGGTCGACAGCACCGCCACGCGCGTCTTCGGATGGCTCAGGCGGCGGTCGGTGATGCGGGTCCACAGGATCGGGTGCATCTCGGCCATGTTCGAGCCCCACAGCACGAAGGCGTCGGCGGCTTCGAAGTCGTCATAGCAGCCCATCGGCTCGTCCATGCCGAAGGTGCGCATGAAGCCCTGCACGGCCGATGCCATGCAGTGGCGTGCATTGGGGTCGATGTTGTTGGAGCGGAACCCGGCCTTGTACAGCTTGGACGCGGCATAGCCTTCCCATACGGTCCACTGGCCCGAGCCGAACATGCCCACCGCGGTCGGGCCTTTTTCCTTCAGCACGCGCTTGAACTGCAGTTCCATCTCGTCGAAGGCGCGCTCCCAGCTGACCGGGGCGAATTCGCCGTTCTTGTCGTACTTGCCGTTCTTCATGCGCAGCAGCGGCCGGGTCAGGCGGTCCTGCCCGTACATGATCTTGGACAGGAAGTAGCCCTTGACGCAGTTCAGGCCCTTGTTGACTTCGGCCTGCGGATCGCCGTTGGTCGCCACCACCTTGTTGTCCCGCACCGCCACCGTCACGCCGCAGCCGGTGCCGCAGAAGCGGCACGGCGCCTTGGACCACTTCAGCTTGGTCACTTCGCTGTCTGTGACCATGTTGGCGGCCCCGGCCGGCAGCGCCACGCCGGCCACCGATGCCGTCGCAGCGACAGCGGTCTGCTTGATGAAGTCACGACGAGAGATGGTCATGTGCCTGCCTCCTCGTTCATTGCGGGATTCACGGCCTCGTGCATGGCCTCGGCGTCTTCGTTGTGCTGGTAGACCAGTGCCGCCGACAGCACGCCGTCGAACTGGTGCAGGAAAGTCAGGTGCGCGGCAATGGCGCGCGAGCTGGGCGCTTCGAGGGTGACCACCAGCTTGCCGCTGTCGCTGACGGCATGGATTTCGGCCCCGGCGATGGCTTCGATCGCCGCACGCACCTGCGCCAGCCTGTCGGGAAGGGCGTGGACCACGATGCCGGCAATATGCCACTCTGCGCTCGCCGGCAGTGGCTGGATGGGGATGGCACGTCTGGCGGCGGGCATGCGCAAGCTCCGGTTCGATGCCGTTTCAGTCTGTGCTGCAGCTTGTTTTTATCCGTCAAATGCCCCGGCGGCGGCGGGCCTGCCGCACCGGGCCTGCACGGGCCGCGCCTAGTGCGACGGCGGTCCGCTGATCAGCTGGGTCATCCAGACAATGAACCCATAGCCCGCGACGATGATGACGGACAGCACCGGCACCATCACGGCGGTCAGGAAAAGGAAACTGCGCAGTTCTTCTTGCTTGCGTTGCGGATCGTGGGTATCACCGGTTTCCATCGCAGTTGACGTCCTCGGCAAAAATGGAGCAGGTGTGGCCCGATGCGTTACATCATTAAAGGCAGCACATGCGAAGGTGTCAAGACTGCACTCGCGGCGGGGCGGCCGGCGGCGGCGCGGGATGCGGCATGGGCCGCAACGCGGGCCGCCCGATCCCCCGGTTGCGGTAGCCGGCGCCAGGCAGTCGGCCGGATATGTCATCTAGTGATAGGTCACCACGACCAGGTAGGCCGGCACCGCGCTCGGCTTGCCGGCGCGGGCGGGTTGCAGTTCCAGCCTGGCCACGCCGATGCGCGTCGGGCCGGCCGGCTGGTGCGGTGCCACGGCGAAGGGCGCCGAGACGATCTGGCCGGAAGGCTGGTGGCAACTGGCCTGTACCAGGCCGCCGACGGGCGGAATCCGCACGAGGGTTGGTGATCGCACCGAGGAACGTAATGGTGCCGGTTTGCGCTGCCGCGCTGCCGATCGCCGCGGTCAACAGCAGCGTGGCTGCGGCGAGCCGCGCGACCATGGCGGCGGCCTTCCTGCTCCGTTCAAGCGACATGTCTGACCTCACGATTGTTGGTGCGGCGCCGACGCGGGCCGCCATTGTCATCGCGTACCGTGCAGGCCCACCAGTGCGCGCGTGGGCTGCATTCAGCATAGTCACTGCTTCAGAGCATTTTTGGGATTTCAGACAGTTTGGTGGAGATTAAAGCGAGCGGGTCGCGACCATGGCCAGCGCCATGGTCGACGGCCCTGGCCAGTGCTAGGCCGCCCCGCAGGATCAGCCGCGAGCGCGCGAAGCCGGCATGCGTCTGCAGCGCCTGCATCAGCTGCGCGGATGGCGCGCGGTCGAGGTCGGTGACCACGTAGCCGGTGTGGCCGCGCGTCTGCAGATGCTGGCCGGTGATGTTGACGCCTTCCTGCGCCAGCAGCGTGTTGAGTGCGGCCAGCGCGCCGGGCGCGTTGCCGTGCACGTTGAGCAGGCGCGCCGGCGCATGCAGCGGGCCGGGATCGACCTCGGGAAATTGACCGCGCCGATGGTGCCGCCGGTGGCCAGGAAGTGCGCGAGCTTGGCCGCGACCTCGGTGCCGATGTTCTCCTGTGCCTCTTCGGTGCTGCCGCCGACGTGCGGGGTCAGCAGCACGTTGGGCAGGTTCTGCAGTTCGCTGGTGAAGGGGTCCTGGTTGGTCTTGGTTCTTCCGGGAACACGTCGATGGCCGCGCCGCCAGCCGCTGCTCGCGCAGCGCCGCGGCCAGCGCGGCGATGTCGACCACGCTGCCGCGCGAGGCATTGATCAGGATCGCGCCCGGCTTGAAGGCGGCAAGGATGTTGGCATCGATCATGTTGCGCGTGCGCGGCGTGGCGGGCACGTGCAGCGTCACCACCTCGGCCTGCGACACCGCTTCTTCGAGCGAGCCGGCGGCGCGGGCCGAACCGTGCGAGAGCCGCGCGAGCACATCGTAATAGACCACGCGCATGCCCATCGATTCGGCCAGCACGCCGACCTGCGAGCCGATATTGCCGTAGCCGACGATGGCGATGGTCTTGCCGCGCGTCTCGAACGCGCCGGTGGCGCCCTTGGCCATTTGCCGGCATGCGCCAGCGTGTTCTTCTCGGGGATCCGGCGCAGCAGCATCACCGCTTCGGCGACCACCAGCTCGGCCACCGAACGGGTGTTGGAAAAGGGCGCGTTGAAAACCGGGATGCCGGCGGCGGTGGCGGCGTCGAGGTCGACCTGCGAGGTGCCGATGCAGAAGCAGCCGATCGAGAGCAGCCCGGGCGCGCTGCGGATATCGTCCGCGCGCAGGTGGGTGGCGGAGCGGATGCCGATCACGTCATGATCGGCCAGCACCTGGCGCAGTTCGGCACCGGCCAGCGCGCCGGTGCGGCGCTCGACCTGCAGGCCGGCTTCGGCCAGCCGGGCGTTGGCGCTCTGGTGGATGTTCTCGAGCAGGATGGCTGTGGTCACGTCGGGTTTCCGCATGGAGGGTTGGCGGGCATTGCCGCATCGCCTCCATTCTGCGCGCAAAACGGCGCCGGGGCCGGGGAGCCCCTGCTGCCGGCATTGGCACCGCGGCGGCGTCAGCGCGCGCGGCGCGCGTCGCCGCCGAGCGGATCGACGATGATCATGGTCTGGCGCAACACGCCGGCATGGTCGAAGTAGCAACTGAAGTGCGCGGTCTGCAGGCCGTCCTTGTACATGCGCCAGGACCAGGCTTCGCGTTGCATCAACGGGTAATACTGCACCGGCTCGCGTGGCAGGCCGAAGTGCTGCTGCACGTCCTGCTTGGTCCAGACCCCGACTCGGCGCGATAGATCTCGGCCTCGGTCAGCATCTGGCGGTAGCGGGTCAGCCTGCCCGCGGCGTCGAAATCGGCGCGTAGACCTCATGGCCGAAGGGCTGCCGCGACCACAGCCAGCGGGTGGTGCCGTCGGCCAGGCGGGTCTCGGTGGGCGGCCCGAAAGTCTGACGCACGGCACTTTCGGGGCTGCCTATCATCTGCCGGCCGGTCTGTTCCGGCTGCAGCGTGGCGCAGGCGCCGAGCAGGGCGGCCAGGCAAAAGAGGGCAAGGCGACGGCGGGGCAGGGACCGGGGTGGCATGGCGCGCTCCTGCAGGAAGGGATGTCCGCAGCCGCCATTGTCCGGCTGCCGGCCCGGCCGGTGCAACCCCCGGCCGGCTTAGCAGCGGCCCTTCTTGGCCTGTCCCGGGGCAGAATGACTCGTTGCCGTACGGGTCGACGCGGCAGTTGCCTTTCTTGGCCTGTCCCGGCGGACAGCCCTGCGGGCCGTCGCCGTAGGTGTCGTAAGGGCGACACGCAGCCGCCGAGCAGCGCGCTGCACGCGACCAGAAGGCCAGGACGGAT